>NZ_JBEPAK010000179.1:0-14437 GCF_040298565.1 Kitasatospora sp. NPDC001539
GCCGGTCCGGCCGCGAGGGCGCTGATGGCGGCCTCGCGCGTGGGCGGGCACGGCGGTCGGCTGCGCGTCGGGGAGGGTCTCCCGCGCGTACCGGGTGACACCCACGATGTGCCCGGCGGCAGCGGTGGCGTCGACGCGGCTGCTCCGCCGGTGAGTTCGTGAATTCTCCGCACGCTCCTCCCCCTTGAGGGGGAGCTCGCAGAACCGTTCCGGCGGGGGAGGTGGCGGAAGGGGTGGTCGCGGGAGGCTCCTCGGTGTCGGGTGACGGGATCGTGGAGGGTGGACATGAAGCGGGTGCTGGGCGCGGTGGCGATCACGGCGGCGGTGGTGCTGGGGATGCAGGGGTGCGTCGGGTTCTGGGAGTCCGACGAGCACCGGACGGTCAGCTACGGGGTGGCCGAGCGGATCAGCGAGCTGGTGGTCGACGGGGAGAGCGGCGGCGTGGTGGTGATCGGCGGCGGTGACTCGGTGGGGGTGGTCGAGGAGCAGAGCTACCGGGGCGAGGCGCCGCAGAGCCGGCACGAGGTGAAGGACGGCGTGCTGACGCTGGGGTACGCGTGCGACTCCTGCGGGGTCGGGTACACGGTGCGGGTGCCGGCCGGGACGAAGGTGCGGATCAGGGAGGGCAACGGCGGCGTCAGGCTGTCCGGGCTGGCCGCCGAGGTGGACGCCGCCGTGGAGAACGGCGGGGTGGAGGCCACCGGGATGACCTCGCCGACGGCGCGCCTCAGTGCGACCAACGGCGGGGTGCGGGCCGAGTTCACGGCGGCGCCGACGACGCTGGACGCCGAGGTCGGCGACGGCGGGGTCCGGCTGACGGTGCCGGGTGGCGAGGCGTACGCGGTGGACGCCCGGACGGACTCCGGTGGGACGGACGTGGGCATCCGCTCGCAGCCGGGCGCGGCGCACCGCATCACGGCGGTGGCGAAGACCGGCGGCGTGACGGTCAGCGGTGGCTGACCGGGCGGTGCCGGAGGTTCTGCCGGTGGGGCATGATCTCCTCCGTGGGGGCGTCGGCCCCGGGTACGGGGGAGGGGCGGCGGTGGAGAGCGCGACGCGTTGGCGGGTCCGGACGGCCGGGCTGAGCCCGTACGTGCTGGACTCGGTGCTGGCGCTGGCGTCCGCGGCGGTCGCGGTGTGGGCGGTCTACAACGACGACGTGGCCTGGCCGGCGTGGGTCTACCTGCTGGCGGTGGCCACCGCGGTGCCTCTTCCGTGGCGGCGCTCGGCGCCGCTGGCGGTGCTGGCGTCGAGCGCCGCCGCCGAGATCGCGTTGTCCGCGCTGGCGCACTCGGCGAACGCCCAGGTGCCGCTGGCCGGTGTCATCGGCCTCTACACGGTGGCGGAGCGGTGTTCGGACCGGGTGCGCTGGTCGGTGCTGGTCGTTGCGGTGGTCGCCAACGTGATCGGGACGCACTCGCCGAACGGCATGGTGTTCAGCGTGCTCACCTCGGCCGGCTCGTTCGTCTTCGGCTCCCTGGTGCGCGCCCAGCGGCAGTTGGCCCAGGTGCAGGCGGAGCGGGCGCGGGAGGCGGGGGAGCGGGCGGCCAGTGAGTCGGCGCGGGCCGTTGCCGAGGAGCGGGGCCGGATCGCCCGGGAGATGCACGACATCCTGGCGCACGCCGTGTCGCTGATGGTCATCCAGGCCGAGGCCGGTCCGCTGGTGGTGCGCGGCGATCCGGACCGGGCGATCCGCGCCTTCGACACCATCGCCGACACCGGCCGCGACGCGATGGTGCAACTGCGGCGCGTGCTCGGTGTGTTGAAGGACCCTGAGGCGGGGCAGCAGTTGGCCCCGCAGCCCAGGCTGAGCGAACTCGCCGACGTGGCCGAGCGGGTGCGCCGGGCCGGCCTGGCCGTGGAGTTCGAACTCGCCGACGGGCTGGGCGCGGTGCCCGCGGACGTGGAGGCGGCGGCCTACCGGATCGTGCAGGAGGCGCTGACCAACACGGTCAAGCACTCCGGGGCCGACCGGGCCGCGATCCGGGTGCGGCGCAGCCGTGACGTGCTGGAGGTCGTGGTGTCCGACAACGGGCGCGGCGTGCCGCTGGGAGCGGACCGTACGGTGGCGGGCTGGTCCGGCGGGCGCGGGCTGGTCGGCATCCGCGAGCGGGCGGCGGCCTGCGGCGGCCGGGCCGAGGCCGGTCCGGGGCCGCAGGGCGAGGGTTTCCTGGTGAGTGCCCGGCTGCCGTTGGGGCGGGCGGGCGAGCTGGAGAGGGCGGGCGGATGACGTCGATACGGGTGGTGGTCGCGGACGACCAGGAGCTGGTGCGGGCCGGGTTCGGGATGATCCTGGACGCGCAGCCGGACATCGAGGTGGTGGCCGAGGCCCGCGACGGCGCCGAGGCGGTCGAGGCGGTGCGCCTGCACGGCCCGGACGTGCTGCTGCTGGACGTCCGGATGCCGGTGATGGACGGGCTGGAGGCGGCCCGGCGGGTGTGCGCGGAGTTCCCGTCCACCAAGGTGATCATGCTGACCACCTTCGACATCGACGACTACGTCTTCGACGCGCTGTACGCGGGCGCCAGCGGCTTCCTGCTCAAGGACGTCCGCCGGGACGACCTGGCGCACGGGGTGCGGATGGTCGCCTCGGGGGAGGCGCTGCTCGCGCCGTCGGTGACCAAGCGGCTGATCGGCGAGTTCGCCGCCCGCCGGCCGGGCGGGCCGGAACGGCCGGTGCGGCCGCCGTCCCGGCTGCTGGAGCAGCTGACCCTGCGCGAGCGGGAGACGCTGCGGCTGATCGCGCGCGGGATGTCCAACGCGGAGATCGCGGCCGAGCTGGTGGTGAGCGAGCACACGGTGAAGACGCACGTCAGCAATGTGCTGAGCAAGCTCGGGCTGCGCGACCGGGTGCACGCGGTGGTGTTCGCGTACGAGGCCGGGGCGGTGGTGGCGGGGGAGTCCTGACCGGCTCCGCCGCCGGCTCCCTCGTACGGGGGAGGCGGTGGGTTCGCCGGTGCGGGCGATCCGCGACGAGGGGTTCGGCGGACAGGCTCTGCGGTGTCGGAGCACGCCCACCGTTGGAGATCGTCAGATGAACGCCACCCGCACCGCCCGTCTCGCCGGCTACGCCGCCGTCGGCGCCCCCGCGCTGATGGCCCTGTACGGCGGCATCCGCCTGGTGCCCGGCTCCCGCCAGCCGGGCCTCGGCTGGACCGCCGGGCACACCGCGATGTCCGCCGGCCTGCTGCTGTTCGTCCCCGTGCTGCTCGCCCTGCGCGGGCTGCTCGCCCCGCGCGGCACCGCGGTCGGGCGGCTGGCCGTCGGCGCCGCACTGGGGACGGCGTTCGCGGGCCTGCTGGCCTCGCTGGTGCAGATCGGGATCGACCTGTGCGTCGGCCTGGCCGCGGCCACCAAGGAGGAGCAGTCGCGGTTGTTCGAGCGGATCCAGGACGTCCCCGGGGTGCTGCCCGCCGTGTACCGGGTCGGCCCGCTGCTCTTCTACGTCGGCCTGCTGGCGCTGCTGGTCGCCGCCGCGGTCGGCCGGGACCGGACGCTGCGCTGGTGGAGCCCGGTGCTCATGCTGGTCGGCACCGTCGCCTCGGCGGCCGACCTGGCGTTCATCCCGCTCGCCGCCGCCTGCTACCTCGGCGCCCTGGCGCCGCTGACCTGCCCGGCCACCCGGCAGCAGCCGGCACTGGTCTGACCGTCGGCTCATCCGCGGCCCGGTGGGCGGCGGGAGGCGGTCGGCCGCCCTCTGCGCGTCGGCTCATCCGCGGCCCGCTGGGCGGCGGAGTCGGTCGGCCGCACCCGGATTTTCGGTGGCCGCGGCGGCCCGGCGCCCGTACCGTCCGCGGTATGAACGCGAAGCGCCCCCTGATCGCCGTGCTCACCGGCGCGGGCATCTCGACCGACTCCGGCATCCCCGACTACCGCGGCCCGCAGGGGCTCTGGCAGCGGGATCCGTCGGCCCAGGAGCTCGTGACCATCGGCCCGTACCTGGCCGATCCGGAGGTGCGCAGGCGCGCCTGGCTGATGCGCCGGGACGCCGGCGCGCTCGCGGCCGAGCCCAACCCCGGGCACCGGGCGCTGGTCGACCTGGAGCGCTCCGGCCTCCCGCTGCGGGTGCTCACCCAGAACGTGGACGGGCTGCACCAGCGGGCCGGTCTGCCGGCCCGGAAGGTGCTCGAACTGCACGGCACCGCACGGGAGGTGCAGTGCGCGAGCTGCCGGGTGACCGGGCCGATGGAGGAGGCGCTGGCCCGGGTCGAGGCCGGGGAACCGGATCCGGCCTGCCGGGACTGCGGCGGGATCCTGCGGCCGCGCACGGTGATGTTCGGGGAGAACCTGGATCCGCAGGTGCTCGGGCAGGCGGACGCGATCGCCCGGGCCTGTGACCTGTTCGTCGCGGTCGGCACCAGCCTCCAGGTGTTCCCGGTGGCGGCGCTGCCGTACACCGCGGTGGAGTCCGGCGCGAAGCTGATCATCCTGAACGCCGAGCCGACGCCGTACGACGAGGCCGCGGCCGAGGTGATCCGGGAGCCGATCTCCCGGGCGCTGCCCGGGCTGGTGCGGCGGCTGGTGACGGAAGGGGCCTGAGGACGCCGGGCCGGAAGGGCCTCTGCACGGGCGCACCGCGTGCGTACGATGATCCTTCCGGCTCCCCCTCACGGCCTGGAGTGACCACCGATGACGACGACGTCGACGTTCGACCCCTGGTCCGCGGCTTTCGTGGCCCACCCGTACGACGCGTACGCCGAACTGCGCGAGCACGCGCCGGTGACGTACTTCGAGCCCACGAACCAGTGGCTCGTCTCCCGCCACGAGGACGTCAGCGCCCTGCTGCGCGACCGGCGGCTCGGCCGCACCTACACCCACCGGTTCAGCCACCAGGAGTTCGGCCGCCCCGAGCCCGACCCGGCGCACGAGCCCTTCCACACCCTCAACGACCACGGGCTGCTCGACCTGGAGGCGCCCGACCACACCCGGATCCGCCGCCTCGTCTCCAAGGCCTTCACCCCGCGCATGGTCGAGGGGCTGCGCCCGACCGTCCGGCGCCTGGCCGGGGAACTCGTCGACGGGCTGCTCGCGGCGGGCGGCGGCGACCTGATCGCCGCCGTCGCCGAGCCGCTGCCGGTCGCCGTGATCGCCGAGATGCTCGGCGTGCCGGAGTCCGACCGCCACCTGCTGCGCCCCTGGTCCGCCGACATCACCGGGATGTTCGAGCTCAACCCGAGCGAGGAGACCGCCCGTCGGGCCGTCGCCGCGAGCATCGAGTTCTCCGACTACCTGCGCGCGCTCATCAGCGAGCGCCGGGTTGAGCCGGGCGACGACCTGATCAGCGCGCTGATCCAGGCCCAGGAGGGCTCCGACGCGCTCAGCGAGCAGGAGATGGTCTCCACCTGCGTGCTGCTGCTCAACGCCGGCCACGAGGCCACCGTCAACACCACCGGCAACGGTTGGTGGGCGCTGTTCCGCCACCCCGAGGAGCTCGCCCGGCTGCGCGGCTCGGTGGACGAGCTGCTGCCCACCGCCGTCGAGGAACTGATGCGCTGGGACACCCCGTTGCAGATGTTCGAACGCTGGGTGCTGGAGGACGTCGAGGTCCGCGGCGTCACCTTCCCGCGCGGTGCCGAGATCGCCCTGCTGTTCGGCTCCGCCAACCGCGACCCGGAGCGCTTCGCCGACCCCGACCGCCTCGACCTCGGCCGCACCGACAACCCGCACATCACCTTCGGCGCCGGAATTCACTTCTGTCTGGGCGCCCCCCTTGCCAGACTGGAGCTCACCGAGTCCTACGGCACGCTGCTGCGCCGGGCCCCGGGCCTGCGGCTGGTCCGCGAGCCCGAGTGGAACCCGGGCTACGTGATCCGCGGGCTCAGGGAACTGCTGGTCGAGGTCTGAGGACCGAGGGGGAGAAGGCCGTGGGCACGGCGACGGGGGCACTGCTGGGGCTGGCGATCGGGGACGCGATGGGCCGGCCGACCGAGTTCAGGAGCGTCGAGCAGATCGCCGCCGATCACCCGCACTGGCGTCAACTCCCGCTGCCGGAAAAGGCACTGGTCACCGACGACACCCAGATGACGCTCGCCCTCGCCCGCGGCCTGCGCACCGCCCTCTCGCGCGGCCCGCTCACGCCCCTGCGGCTGGCGCGGCCGGTCCGCGAGGAGTTCGTCGACTGGTGGCGCTCCCCGGCGAACAACCGTGCCCCCGGCATGACCTGCCTGCGCGCCTGCGAGCGGCTCAGCCACCCCGAGTACCGCTGGCAGCAGGCCAGCGACGTGGGCTCCAAGGGCTGCGGCGCCAACATGCGGGTCGCCCCGATCGGCCTGATCCGCGAACTGGACGCCCGGCAGCTCTCCGGCGCCGCCCAGCTGCAGTCCGCGCTCACCCACGGCCACCCGACCGCCCTCGCCGCCGGCGACCTCACCGCGTACGCCGTGCGCAAGCTCGCCGAGGGCGCCCCGCCCGCCGGCCTGCCCGCGGCGCTGCGGGCGTACGCGCTGGCGAACCGCGAGCGGTACGACGAGTTCTGGCTCGGCGACCTCGCTGCCCACTGGCACGGCGGCTCCCCGCAGTCCGCCATGGCCCGCGGCTGGGACGACTGCCTCACGGTGCTCGACCGGTTGGAAGCCGCGCTCGCCGCACCCGACCCGGAGGCCGACCCCTGCCTGGCCACCGGCGAGGGCTGGGTCGCCGAAGAGGCCTTCGGCACCGGCCTGCTCTGCTTCCTGCTGCTGCCCGACGACCCGGTCGCCGCCGTCCGCCGCGCCGCCTACAGCTCCGGCGACTCCGACTCCCTCGCCTGCCTGACCGGCGCCTTCGCGGGCGCCCACCACGGCGAGTCCGCCTGGCCCGAGGAGTGGGTCGACCGCATCGAGTACCGGGACGAACTCCTGGAGTTCGGCGCCCTCTGGGACTGACGCCCGCCCGGGCGGAACCCGGAGGCGGGGCGCCGCGTCGAAGGGGCATGACGAACCGCAGCACGCCCGGAAACCACCCCCGCCGCCCGGCGGCGCTGCTCCTCGCCGCCGCGCTCGCCGCGCCGCTGGCCGCCGGCTGCGGCAGCACCGGAGCCGCCGCCACCGGCGAACTGCGGGCCTCCGCACCGGCGAGCCGGCCCGCGGTGGACCCTGCCCAGGTGGCCGCCACCGCCCAGGGCACCGACGCCTTCGGGCTGGACCTCCTGCACGCCCTGACCGCGACGCCGGACGCCGCCGGGCACAACCTCGTGCTCTCGCCCTCCGGCCTGTCCACCGTGCTCGCCATGATGCTCCCCGGCGCCCGGGGCGCGACCGCCGACGAACTCGCCAAGGCCCTGCACACCGACCTCGACCCGAAGCAGTACGCGCTCGCGGTCGGGGCGCTCGACCAGCGGACCGGCACCACCGACCTGCGCCAGGCCGACGAGGTCTGGACGCAGCAGGGCCTCCCCGTGGAGCAGGACTACCTGGCGACGCTCGCCGCCGCCTTCGACGCCGGGCTGCACACCACCGACTTCGAGAAGGACCCGGACGGCAGCCGCAAGGCGGTCAACGCGGCCGTGGAGAAGGCCACCGAGGGGCGGATCAAGGACCTCTTCGCCCCGAGGACGATCAACCCGGACACCCGGCTGGTGCTCACCGACGCGCTCTACCTCAAGGCCAAGTGGGCCTCCGAGTTCAAGCCCGGGCACACCGAGGACCGCCCGTTCCACAAGCTGGACGGCACCACCCCGAACGTCTCCACGATGAGCCAGACCGGCGAGTTCAAGTACGCCGACGGCTCCGGCGGGATCGTCGGCCAGCCCTGGCAGGCCGTCGAACTCCCGTACGCGGACGGCAAGCTGGCGATGGACCTGATCGTCCCCGCCCAGGGCGGCTTCGCGGCCTTCACCAAGGGACTGGACCAGCCCCAGCTGGACCGGATCCTCGGCGCCCTCGCCGAGCGACCCGTCGACCTCCAGCTGCCGCGGTTCCACTTCGACACGTCCAACGAGCTCACCCCCGCGCTGCGCTCGCTCGGCGTCCACTCGGTCTTCGACGACGCCGACCTGTCCGGCATCGCCAAGCAGCAGCTCGCCGTCAGCACGGTGGTGCAGAAGGCCACCGTCCAGGTCGACGAGGAGGGGACGGTCGCGGCGGCCGGCAGCGGCGTCGGAATCGTCGCCGGGGCGGCGCCCGCTCCGCGCGATCCCGCCCAGCTGCACATCGACCGGCCGTTCCTGTTCCTGATCCGGGACACCGGCAGTGGGCGGCCGCTGTTCTTCGGGCAGGTCACCGACCCGCAGGCCAAGTAGCCACCGGGCCGAGCAGCTACCGGGCCGAGTGGCCACCGTGCCGAGCGGCTACCGGGCCGAGTGGCCACCAGGCCAAGTAGCGACCGGGCCGAGCAGCCACCGTGCCGAGCGGCTACCAGGCCGGGTAGCGCCCGCCGAGCGCCGGGTGGGCCGGGTCGCGGCTGCCGAACAGCACCAGCAGGTCGTCCGCGACCGTCAGCAGTTCGGCCCGGCCCTCGATCGCCCGGACCCACTCGCCGGGCAGCGCCGAAGCGCCGTACGCGGCCCCGACCAGGTTGCCGCAGACCGCTCCGGCGGAGTCGCTGTCCCCGGAGTGGTTGACCGACAGCAGCAGCGCGGTGCGCACCGGGTCGGGGTCCAGGGTGGCCGCCAGCAGCGCGTACACCGCGATGGCCAGGCACTCCTCGGCGATCCAACCCAGGCCCACCCGCTCCACCGTCTCCGCCGAGGGCTCCGCCTCCTGGGCCAGCCGCACCGCCCGGGCCAGCGCCTGGACGGTCTCCTTGGACTGCGGAAGCTCGCGGATCTGCTCCACCGTCCCACCGACCGCCGCCCACGGCTCCTCCCCGGCGGCCAGCCGCTCGACCAGCGCCGCGAAGGCGCCCGCCGCCAGGTAGCCGGTCGGGTGCCCGTGGGTCAGCTGGGCGCACTGCACGGCCAGCCCGAAGGACTGTTCGACGCCCAGCCTGGCCAGCCCGAACGGCGCCGAGCGCATCACCGTGCCGCAGCCCTTGGACCCCGGGTTGATCGGCCCCGGACGCCCGATCGCGGAGGGCGCCTCGAACTCCGGGTGCTCGGACACCCCGCTCAGGCACGCGTTGCCCGGCGCCCGCCGCGCGTACAGGAACGGCCGCCCCAGCAGCCAGCCGTCGTAGGGGCGGGGCTGCGGTTCGGTGTCCGGAGCGCCCTGGTACTGCGTCCGCAGCCACCGCCGGTACGCGCCGTGCACCGCCTCCGGTACGGATCCACCGCCGCCCGACCACCCGCGGACGAAACCGCGGATCAGCCCCTCGGCGGTGAACAGCGTCATCTGGGTGTCGTCGGTGACCTCCACCGGCCCGCCGTCCGCGGCCGGCAGCGCCGTCACGCCCTGCGGGCCGAACCGCTCCTGGATCTGGTGGAGCTGCTGGAACTCCACCGGCCAGCCCAACGCGTCGCCGATCGCACCGCCGAGCAGCGCCCCGCGCACCCGGTCCCGGTATCCCGACTCCGCGAATCCCGACTCCGTGACTCCCGACTCGGCAGCCGACTCCGACACGGCGGATCCCCCTTCGTTCGTGGCGGGGTACGTTCTATCAGCCAGGGCGTCAGCTGCGGATCTCGCCCCGCCCGTGCAGCGCGGCCCGATCGGCGGCCGCCCGTCCGGCCGCCCAGCCCTCGCCGTCGCTGACCCGGACCCGCTGCGAGACCAGCTTCGGGAACAGCCGGCCCACCTCCTCGTCCACCGCCGCCGAACGGGCGGCCAGCGCGGGCAGCAGCCGCTCGTCCGGCAGCAACTGCTCCTCGGTGCCGTCCTCCCGCAGGTGGCGGCCGGCCGCGGCGGCGCTGGTGGTCCGCTCGGTGGCGGCGGTCAGCCGCTCGCGGATCCGCGCCGCGTACGCGACCAGGAAGGACTGCCGGAACGCCTTGCTGCGCGAGTCCTTGCCGGAGCCGGCCTTGTTGAGCGCGTGGGTGGCCTGCACCAGCAGTGAGGTGTAGAGCAGCTCGACGCCGTCCAGATCGCCGTCGAAGCCGATCACGGTGCAGAAGCCGAACTCCTTCGCCCACACCACCCGGCACCGGTTCGCCGTCGCGACGGCGTCCAGCAGCATCGTCTTCGGGCCCTCGTACGGGTTGTCCACGCCGATCCGCAGCGCCGCCGGGGTGTTCCGGTCGGCCCCGGCCGCGGCCAGCAGTGCCTCGTCGATGCTGTGCTGGGCCATCAGCTGCTGGGCCTTGGCGGTCAGCGCCTCGGCCTCCTCCGGGTACTCGGTGGACTCGGCCTTGGCCAGCAGCGCCCGGATCCGCGCCAGCATCCGCGGCTCCCCGGTGACCGGCCCGGCGGGGCGCTGCGCCCCGGCGGACCGGCCGGGCGCGGGGCCGACCGGGGCGATCGGGGGCAGCCGGCCCCAGCTGCGCAGCAGCTCCAGGACGGCGGTGGCGAGCGCGAAGCGGTCCAGCCGGTGCCGGTGGGCGAAGGCGCCGAGGTACTGCTCGTCGCCCGGCCACCACACCTCGGTCTCCAGCTCGCGCAGCTGCTCCTGCCAGCGGCGGTCCAGGGCGCCGGCGGGGTGGCGGCGGCCCTCGGCGGCGATCAGGTCCACCGCGAGGGCCAGGTGGACGGGTTTCAGCTGCCGCCGCACGACCCGCACCAGGTCGGCCGGGCGCCAGCCCGCCGACCAGCACCGGCCCACGGCGGTGTCCGCGTACCCGAGCAGTGCCCGGCTGACCGCCGGCCACTGCGCGGCCGAGGCGGCCAGCAGCGAGGCCCCGGTGTCCAGCGCGAGGTCCAGCCCCTCGTCCGGGGCGGTGAGCACCGACCGCACCGCCTGCTCCAGCAGCGGCCCGGCGTTCCCGCCCTGCTGCGCGCGCTTGCCCACGGTGTGTCCCTGCTCTCCTCGACGGCCCGACCGACACTGCGGCCCGACCCGTGCGGCCCGACCACTCCGGCCCATGATGCCGGAGCGGCCGGGGTGACCGGCGAGGCCGCCGGCGGTGGAGGGCGAAGACCGGTGCGGCGGCCGGTGCGGCGGCCGGGGTGTGGGCCGGTGTGTTGGCCGGCCGGGGGCAGCCGCTACCGCTCGATCGCCTTGGCGAGGATCTCGGGGGTGCGCTCCAGCAGCCGGGTGGCCGCCAGCCGGAGGCCCAGGGCGCCGACCAGGCCCCCGTAGAGCGGGCCGAGCAGCAGCACCGGCCAGGTGGGCCCGTCCGAGGTCAGCGCCCACAGCAGGTAACCGCCGACCGGCAGGGTGAGCAGCGCGACGCCGATCATCGAGCCGAACTGGTTGAGGAGGATCAGCCCGCCCTGCCCCGGGGCGGCGTTGCGCATCGGGTTGCTGTCGGCCGGCATGGTGTACGGCGCGAGCACGCTGAACACCGCGCCGAGCGCGACGCCGCAGCCGAGCATCGCCAGTGCGAGGCCGAGCGCGGAGGGCAGCCCGGCCCAGTCGCCGGTGGCGGCGGCCAGCACCAGCCCGAGCACCACCGTGACCGGCACGGCGTACGACAGCACCGCGTACGCCCGGCCGCGCAGCTCGTCCCGGGCGTCGGCCGGGGTGCACAGGGTGGCGGCGACCATCCAGAAGGCCGAGCCGTCCATGCCGAACAGGTTGAGCATCTGCAGTCCGAGGAAGGTCCCGGTCATCGCCAGCAGGTAGACGCTCGACCAGCCCTGGACCATCGACAGCACGCAGATCACCAGCGTCATCCCGATGCTGGTGAACAGCGCCGCCTTGGCCCGCGGCTCGCGCCAGGCGTACCGCAGGTGCCGCTGCATCACCGCGCCGGTGCGGCCGGCGGGCAGGAAGCGCGGGCCGCGGGACGCCTGCACCCCGCGGGCCACCTCCAGGGTGGAGGAGTCGGCGGTGACCATCAGCTCCTGCAGGCTGCCCCGCCACCAGCGCAGCAGCAGGCCCAGCAGCACGCCCGCCGCGGCGAGTTGCGCCAGCGCCAGGGCGTAGCGGCCCTCGCCCGCGGTGCGGGTGGCGTCGGCCGCGCTGATCGGCGGGATCCAGCGCAGCACCGAGGCGATCGGCTCGAGCGGGCCGAGGTTCAGCGGCTCGCCGTGGCGGCCGAGGATGCTCTGCGAGCCGACGTTGGCGACCTGGACCAGCAGCGCGAAGGCCAGTCCGCCGAAGATCGCGAAGTCCTTGCCGCGGCGGCTGGAGAGCATCCGGGCGTTGCCGGCCGCGACCGCCCGGGAGAGCGTGACCAGGCAGAGCACCGCGAGCGGCACCCCGACCACCGCAGCCGCGGCCGAGGCGCCTCCCTGGGCGCCGGACAGGGCGGCGCCGGTCACCAGCACCAGGCTGATCAGCGGACCGGGCCCGATCAGGGCGGCCAGCAGGGAGCCGCGCAGCAGCGGTCCGGGCCGCAGCGGCAGCATGGTGAGCCGGGTCGGGTCCGAGCTCTCGTCGCTGGAGAACAGGAACAGCGGCAGTGCGGCCCAGCCGAGGGTGAGCACGCCGAGCAGCATCACCCCGGCGTCCGCGGAGCCGGCGTAGCGCCCGTTGAGCATCGCCATCGCGAAGGCGATCCCGCCGGCGAAGGCCAGTCCGACGACGCCGCCGATCACGTAGACGGCGGTACGGCCGGGGCTGCGGCGCAGCCCGTTGCGCAGCAGCCGCAGCTTGAGTGCCACCAGGGCGCGGACCACCGTCCGCCCGTCCGGCACCGCGGCCGCGGTCACTGCGCGCCCCCGAGCCGGCCGTCCGCGGGCCGGCCGTCCACGGGCGTACCGCCGCCTGGCTGCCCGGCCTGCGTGGTCGGCGCGGCCTGCCCGGCCTGCCCGGCCGGCCCGCCGCCGAGCCAGCCGAGCGCCAGGCCGTCGTCCTCGCGGACGCCGATCAGGTCCAGGAAGGCCTCGTGCAGGCTGCGCCCGTCCCGGACGGCGTCCAACGGGCCCTGGGCGATGACCCGGCCGGCGTTGACCACCGCGACCCAGTCGCAGAGCTGCTCGACCAGCTCCATCACGTGGCTGGAGAAGACGACGGTGGACCCCGCCGCCGCGTACCGCTTGAGCACGCCCCGGATGGTCTGGGCGGAGACCGGGTCGACGCCCTCGAAGGGCTCGTCCAGGAACAGCACGTCGGGGTTGTGCAGCAGCGCGGCGGCCAGTCCGATCTTCTTGCGCATGCCGGTGGAGTAGTCGGCGACCAGCTTGTCGGCGTCCCGGCCGAGGTCCAGGACGGTCAGCAGCTCCTCGGCGCGGCGGTCCACCTCGGTACCGGGCAGGCCCCGCAGGCGGCCGGTGTACTGCAGCAGTTCGCGCCCGCTGAGCCGCTCGAACATCCGCAGGCCCTCCGGCAGGATGCCGATCCGGGCCTTGACCGTGACGGGGTCGGCCCACACGTCGGTGCCGTGCACCAGCACGGTGCCCTGGTCGGGCCGGAGCAGGCCGGTGACCATGGACAGCGTCGTCGTCTTGCCCGCGCCGTTCGGCCCGACCAGGCCGACGAACGCCCCGGCGGGCAGTTCGAGGCTGAGACCGGCCACGGCGGCCTGGGTGCCGAAGTGCTTCCACAGTCCCTGGATGCTGACGGCGGACGGGGTGCCCGGCCCGGGGTGTCCGGAGGGCGGCGGTACTGACGCCTGCATGGCGGCCTTCTCTGTCTCTGCTCGTGAGCGGCTGGTCGGACGGTCGTCCGGGAGCCAGCCTGTCACCGCTCGAACGGGCTGTCGCCCCCTTTGAGGATCCCCTGAGCGTGACCGCCGAACGGGTGAGCACCCGGCCCTGGCCGGGGTCGCGACGGTCGGTGGACAGATCCGGCAACTACTCAGCACCCGCCGTCGTCCTGCACTATGAGGAACAGTGAGCGCGCGCCGGAGCGCCGCGGTGCGGGAGGTGGCGGATGTCCGTTCAACCGTGGGGCGAGTCCCGTCCCGGGCACCGGCACGGCCACCCGCCGTTGGTGCCCGGCTGGCAGTCGCCCGTGCCCGCTCCGCAGGCGGCGATGCGGGCGAGCCACACGGACCGGGACCGGACGGTGGACGTGCTGAAGGCCGGCTTCGCCGAGGGGCGGCTGTCCGCCGAGGAGTACGAGGAGCGCCACGAGGCCGCGTCCCGGGCGCGCACCTACGGCGAACTGGCCGCGCTGGTGGTCGACCTGCCGGCCGGCCCGATGGTGGCGCCGCCGTTCCAGGCCGCGCAGCCCGTCCCGGCGACCTTCCTGCCGCCGCCTCCGGTGCCGCCGGTCCGCCCCACCAGCGCGCTCGCCGTGGTGTCGCTGGTCTGCAGCGTGAGCTTCCTGTCGCTGCCCGCGGTGGTCACCGGCCACATCGCCCGGGCCCAGATCCGCGAGCGCAACATGAACGGGGACGCGGCGGCCGTCGTCGGCCTGGTCCTCGGCTACCTGGGCTGCGCGTTCTGGACGCTGCTGATCCTGGCGGTCGGCTCCTAGCCCAGCCGCCGGCCGACCCGCCCGCCGCCTCGGCTGCACCTGCCGCCGCCCCACCCGCCGGCCGGCAGGCCCGGCGCCCACCCCCCCCGGGGGCGCGCCCCCCGCGGGGGGGGGGGGGGGG
>NZ_JBEPAK010000180.1:0-14426 GCF_040298565.1 Kitasatospora sp. NPDC001539
CGAACGGGACGAGCAGCGGCCGGGGGCCGTACGGAGTGCACCGCTTCGGCGCTCATGGAGTGCACCGCTTCGGCGCTGGTGGCCGCCGGGCGGTTCCGGAGCCCTTCGGCGACCGGGTCCCGGGCCGGACGGTGCCCCGGACCGAGGGCCCAGCACCGAGGGCCCGGCGCCACGGGCCTAGTACCAGTTGTGCGCCTGCCAGAACGACCAGGCACCGCAGGGGCTGCCGTAGCGGCTGTTCATGTAGCTCAGGCCCCACTTGATCTGGGTGGCGGGGTTGGTGCGCCAGTCGGCACCGGCCGAGGCCATCTTGGAGCCGGGCAGCGCCTGGACCAGGCCGTACGCGCCGGAGCTCTTGTTGGTCGCGGTGTAGTCCCAGCCGCTCTCGCGCTTCACGATCTGGCTGAAGCACTGGAACTGCGCGTCGCTGCCGACGATCTGCCGGGCCATGTCCTGGACGGAGCCGGGGCTGACCGAGACCGCCGGAGTGCTGTCGTCGTCGACCGCGGCCATCGCCGAACGCGCCTTGGAGCGGTTGGCGGCCTCGGCGGCGCGCTGGTCGGCGGCGGCCTTGGCGGCCTTGTCCGCGTCGGCCTTGGCCTGGGCGTCGGCCTTCGCCTGGGCGTCCGCGGCGGCCTTCTGGCGCGCGGCCTCCTCGGCGGCCTTCTGCTCGGCGGCGGCCTTGGCAGCGGCGTCGGCGGAGGCCTGCTGGGCGGTCGCCTGCTGGCCGATGTTGTCACTGATGGTCTGCGCCTGGGCGCCAGAGGGGACTTCGGCAAGCAGGGTCGCGCCGGCGACGTCGACCGTCTGCGTCGTCTTGCCCTCGCTGCCCGAGGCCATGCCCACGACGGCACCGACAGCGGTGACGGCGGTGGCGGAGGCCACAGCGACTCCCCGGACCGAGATCCGAGTCACATGGATTCCTTCCAGCATCGCCCATGCGTGACCGTACGGGCGCAACATGCCCCTTGGCACGGACCTCCGTTGGGTCTTCCGGTCACGGGAGGTACTGGCCCGGCGTCCGGCCGAGGTGAGTTCGACCGGGCGTTGGAATTCGGGCGGCGTACGGCTCGTCGGTCTTCAATTGTGCGTCCACCGACGGAAGTTGGCGGACCATCCGGGGCCTGACTTCCGGGGTCCGGAAGCCCTGCCGCGCCGTACGCGGGGCCTGACAGAACCCTCACCATGCCGCACCGGGCACTGTCGACGCAATTCCCGCCTGCGTGGCGCATGTCACATTCACCGGGCGGGAGTTCCCCGGACAGAAAGCACTCGATGTGATGAAAGGGACAGGGCCCGCTCCCTCAGGAGCGGGCCCCGCAGCGCGAGTTGAACCTATTGTCCGACTATGCCCCGATCAGGATCGGTTCACGGGTGGATGTCCTCCAGCATCTCCGTGACCAGCGCCGCGATCGGGGAGCGCTCCGAGCGGGTGAGCGTGATGTGGGCGAAGAGGGGATGCCCCTTCAACTTCTCCACCACCGCCACCACACCGTCGTACCGGCCGACCCGGAGGTTGTCCCGCTGCGCCACGTCGTGGGTGAGCACCACCCGCGAGCCCTGGCCGATCCGGGACAGCACCGTCAGCAGGACGTTCCGCTCCAGCGACTGCGCCTCGTCCACGATCACGAAGGCGTCGTGCAACGAGCGCCCCCGGATGTGGGTCAGCGGCAGGACCTCGAGCATCCCCCGGGCGATGACCTCCTCGATCACGTCCGGGGTGGTGACGGCCGAGAGGGTGTCGAAGACCGCCTGTGCCCAGGGGCCCATCTTCTCCGCCTCGGTGCCCGGCAGGTAGCCGAGCTCCTGGCCACCGACCGCGTACAGCGGCCGGAAGACCATCACCTTGCGGTGCTGCCTCCGCTCCAGCACCGCCTCCAGCCCCGCGCACAGCGCCAGCGCCGACTTCCCGGTGCCGGCCCGGCCGCCCATCGAGACGATGCCGATCTCCGGGTCGAGCAGGAGGTCCAGCGCCACCCGCTGCTCGGCGCTGCGGCCCCGCAGCCCGAACGCCTCGCGCTCCCCGCGCACCAGCCGGACCCGGCCGTCCCCGGTGACCCGGCCGAGCGCCCGGCCGCGCTCCGAGGTGAGCACCAGTCCGGTGTGCACCGGCAGCTCGGCGGCCCCCTCGATGTCCACCCCGGCGTCGTGGCCGGCCGCGAACAGCGCGTCCACCTGGTCGGCCGCGACGTGCAGCTCGGTCATCCCCGTCCAGCCGGAGGTGATCGCGAGCTCGGCCCGGTACTCCTCGGCGAGCAGGCCCACCGAGCTGGCCTTGATCCGCAGCGGGAGGTCCTTGGAGACGACGGTGACGTCGTAGCCCTCGGCCTGCAGGTTGCGGGCGACCGCCAGGATCCGGGTGTCCGCCTCGCCACCGCCGGCCCGGTAGCCGACCGGCAGTATCGAGACGTCCGAGTGGTTGAGCTCGACCCGGATGGTCCCGCCGAGTTCGCCGACCGGGATCGGCTCGTCGAGCCGCCCGTGGCGGATCCGGTAGTCGTCGAGCAGTCGCAGCGCCTGGCGGGCGAAGTAGCCCAGCTCCGGATGGTGCCGCTTGGCCTCCAACTCGGTGACGACCACCACCGGGAGCACGACCTCGTGCTCCTCGAAGCGGGTCATGGCGAGCGGGTCCGCCAGCAGCACGCTGGTGTCGAGAACGTACGTGCGCCGGTCTGGTGTCCGGCGGCTCTTGGAACTGACCACTAGGCCTCCAGAGCGGATGACCCTGCGTCATCCGCGGCAAGCCGGCCCCCGCTGCCCCGGTGGCCTCGGGACCGGACTGACTGGAGTATTCCCAGGCGAGGAGCGGTGCATTCGCGTCCCCGGCGAACTGACGGATCATTGCCGGTGAACGTTTGGCCTCGCGCCGGGCCCGGGTAGGCCATGCCTACGGCGGTCACTTCCGCCCGGTCGGGCGCGGGCCCGGCCCGTCCCGACCGCTCGGCGGGCGGGGTGACGGACCTACAGGCCCATCCGCCGGTGCCGCTGCTCGAACGCGCGCAGCGCGCGCAGGAAGTCGACCTTGCGGAAGGCCGGCCAGTAGGCCTCGCAGAAGTAGAACTCGCTGTGGGCGCTCTGCCAGAGCAGGAAGCCGGACAGCCGCTGCTCGCCCGAGGTTCGGATGATCAGGTCCGGGTCGGGCTGGTTGCGGGTGTAGAGGTGCTCGGCGATGTGCTCGACGGTCAGGATCTCGGCCAGCTCCTCGATCGAGGTGCCGCGTCCGGCCTGCTCCTGGAGCAGCGAGCGGACCGCGTCGGCGATCTCGTGCCGACCGCCGTAGCCGACCGCGACGTTGACGGTGATGCCGTCGATCCCGGAGGTCTCCTCGG
Source organism: Kitasatospora sp. NPDC001539 (assembly GCF_040298565.1). Lineage (NCBI taxonomy): Bacteria > Bacillati > Actinomycetota > Actinomycetes > Kitasatosporales > Streptomycetaceae > Kitasatospora > Kitasatospora sp. NPDC001539. The sequence goes on from NZ_JBEPAK010000180.1 coordinate 3,330, forward strand.
CGGCGCGCTTGAGCACGTCGGCGGTGTGCTGCGGCAGCAGGTCCAGCGCGCCGACCGGGTTGACCCGCCAGCGGCGGGCGGCGGCGAGGCCGGTGACGGCGTCCTCGATGATGCCGAGCAGCGGGACCAGTTCGTCGGCCGGGCGGTCCAGGTTGTCGGTGGAGAGCATCCACAGGGTGACGACCTTGACGTGGGTCTCGTCGCACCAGCCGAGGAACTCGCTGATCTTGTCGGCGCCGCGCTGGTGGCCGTACGCGGTGGAGCCGCCGGCGGCCTTGGCCCAGCGGCGGTTGCCGTCCAGGATCACGCCGATGTGGTGGGGGGTGCGCCCGAGGTGGACCTCGACCCGGCGGCCGTAGAGCCGGTACATCCCGCCCAGCAGGGTGCGCAGCCCCGGCGTCCGTTCGGCGACATCGCGCAGACCCATGTTTCCCGGCCCCTCCGTGCTCGTTCAGCTGGTGCGTCACCGCACCGGCGCAGCCTACTCCGGCGCACTGGCGCACGGTAAAGCAGCAGGTAGCGGTCTGGTCACAGTCCTGTACGAAGACTGTCGCGGCGTGCGCGCCGCGGGTGGCGCCGGGCCGGCGGGGGCCGGCGCCGGACGGGAGGCGGGCGGGGACCGGGCCGGTCCGGGGTGGTGCCGGGCGCGAACCGGGTCGGACACGGAACGGTCTCCGAATCCTTAAGGGACCCGTAAGCCGGCGGCCCGGTGCTTGACGGCCCCCATTGGTCTAGTCCAGCTTGTGACCCGGGACGGCGGCCTGCTCCCCGTCCCGCACGGCTCACACCGGACCTCCCCTCCCCCACACGCGGCCGCCGCGCCCCCCACCGCGGCGGCCGCTCCTCCCCCAGGAGCGTCACCCATGGCCCGTACGCTGAAGCAGCCCGCCCACGGGCGCCGGCGCAGCCCCCTCCCGGCCGTCGCGGCCGGCGCCACCGCCCTCGCCCTGGCCGGCGGCGGCCTCGCCCTCTTCGCCGGCGGCGCCGGCGCCGCGGTCGGCAACCTGGTCAGCAACGGCGGCTTCGAGAGCGGGCTGGGCGGCTGGTCCTGCACCGGCGCCGCGACCACCGTCTCCTCGCCGGTGCACGCCGGCACCGGCGCACTGCAAGCCACCCCCGGCTCCGGCGACACGGCCGAGTGCAGCCAGACCATCAGCGTGCTGCCCAACACCAGCTACACGCTGAGCGCCTGGGTGCAGGGCCCGTACGTCTACCTCGGCGCGCGCGGCACCGGCGGCACCGACCCGTCCACCTGGTCGAACCAGACCAGCTGGAACCAGCTGTCCACCACCTTCACCACCGGGGCGAACGCCACCATCGTCACGGTCTACCTGCACGGCTGGTACGGGCAGGGCGCCTACCTCGCCGACGACGTCGCGCTGAGCGGCCCGGGCGGCACCTCCACCCCGTCGCCGACCGCCACCCCCACCCGGACGCCGACGCCGACCCCCACCGCGACGCCCACCCAGACGGCCACGCCGACCCAGACGCCCACGGCCACCCAGACGCCGACCCCGACCGCCACCCCGACCACGCCGCCGGCCACCGGCCTGCCCGCCCACGTGGTCACCGGCTACTGGCAGAACTTCGACAACGGCTCCACCCCGCAGCGCCTGAGCGACGTCCAGAACGCGTACGACATCATCGCGGTCTCCTTCGCCGACGCCGTGCCGACCCAGACCGGCGCGATCAGCTTCACCCTCGACCCCGGCCTGTCCAAGGCGCTCGGCGGCTACACCGACGCCCAGTTCCGCGCCGACATCAAGGCCAAGCAGGCGGCCGGCAAGAAGGTCGTCCTCTCCATCGGCGGCCAGAACGGCGCGATCACCGTCGGCGACGCCACCGCGGCCGCCAACTTCGCCAACAGCGCCTACGCGATCCTCAAGGACTACGGCTTCGACGGCATCGACGTCGACCTGGAGAACGGCGTCCAGGCCGGGCCGCTCGGCAACGCGCTGCACGCCCTGCAGGCCAAGGTCGGAGCCGGCTTCGTGCTGACCATGGCCCCCGAGACCATCGGGATGTACAGCACCTCCGGCGCCTACTTCCAACTGGCGCTGAACACCAAGGACATCCTGACCGTCGTCAACACCCAGTTCTACAACTCGGGCGGCATGAACGGCTGCGACGGCAAGGTCTACAACCAGGGCACCATCGACTTCATCACCTCGCAGGTCTGCACCCACATCCAGGGCGGCCTGCGGCCCGACCAGGTCGGCATCGGGGTGCCCGCCTCGACCAGGGCGGCCGGCGGCGGCTACGTCGACCCGTCGGTGGTGAACAACGCGCTGAACTGCCTGGCCACCGGCAACAACTGCGGCAGCTTCGTGCCGCCGGCCAAGTGGCCCACCATCCGGGGCGCGATGACCTGGTCCACCAACTGGGACGCCAACAACGGCAACGCCTTCTCCAACACCGTCGGCGCGTTCGTCCACAAGATGCCCTGAGCCTCGAATCCGACGCGAGACGCGCGGCGCGCGGCGGCCCCCGGGGGCGGGCGCGGCACGTCGGCGGCGGGCCCGCCGTACCGGCTTCGGTGCGGCGGGCCCGGCCCGTTCCCCGGCTACCGGGCCAGGACCGCGACGAGGGCGCCGAGGAGGAGGAACGGGCCCACCGGGACGTCGAGTCCGCGCACCCTGCGCCGCCGGACCAGCGCGGCGGCGGCCCGCAGGGTGCCCCAGAGCCCGGCCAGCACCACCGCCGCGAACAGCCCGCCGAACGCCACCGCCCAGCCGTACCACCCCAGCAGGCCGCCCAGGGCGAATCCGAGCGGCGAGTCGCCGGGGCCCAACGCCCCCGCCCAGACCGCGAGTTCGAGCAGCACGCCGACGGCCAGTGCGACCAGCAGGCAGTGCAGCAGCACCCCCGGGCGCCCCTCGGCCAGGGCCGCCACGGTCAGCAGCACGGCCACCCCGGCGAGCAGCGCGAGGTTGAGCCGGTGCGGCAGCCGGCGGACCCTCCCGTCCACGAAGCCCAGCGCCACGCCGACCGCGGCCGCCCAGCCGAGCGCCGGCGCCTGCGGCCCGTCCGCGGCGTACGCCACCGCGACCGCGACCGCCGCCGCGACGGCCTCCACCGCCCCGGCGCCCGCGCCCAGCCGGCCCCGGCAGCCCGGGCAGCGCCCGGTCGGCGGCAGCAGCCGCACCGCGCGCCCGCAGGACGGGCACGCCCCGCGCCAGGGTTCGCCCTCCGGGACGGCGAAGTAGACGATCAGCCCGCGCAGCGGCGGGGCCGCCAGGAGTCCGACCAGCACCGCCGCGGCCACGACCGGTACCACCGGCGCACCCCCTCCTCGATCCGACGCACCGGCCTCATCATGCCCCCGCGGGTGTGCCGTCCGTCTCCTTCCGCATTCGACCGAGCGCGCGCTCCCCGCGCACCGGAGCGTTCCGGGCCGGCGGGGCGCCGGTTCGCAAGGCCGCCGCGCGCTCGGGCCTGCCGATCCAAGGACGCCGCGCGGGGCGGTTCCGCCGGTGCCGCGCGACGGTCGGCGCGGGGCCCCCGGCTGCCCCTAAAGTAGGCAGGCATGCAGGTCATCCAGTCCAGCAAGCTCGCCAACGTCTGTTACGACATCCGCGGCCCGGTGCTCGACGAGGCGATGCGGCTGGAGGAACAGGGCCACCGCATCCTCAAGCTCAACACCGGCAACCCGGCCGTCTTCGGCTTCGAGGCTCCCCCGGAGATCCTCCAGGACATCCTGCGCAACCTCGCCAACGCGCACGGGTACGGCGACTCCAAGGGCCTGCTGTCGGCCCGCCGCGCGGTGGTCATGCACTACGAGGAGCGCGGGCTGCACGGGCTCTCCGTCGACGACGTCTTCCTCGGCAACGGCGTCTCCGAGCTGATCCAGCTGGCCATGACGGCGCTGCTGGACGACGGCGACGAGGTGCTCGTCCCGGCGCCGGACTACCCGCTGTGGACCGCCTCGGTCTCGCTCGCCGGCGGCACCGCCGTGCACTACCGCTGCGACGAGCAGTCCGAGTGGTACCCGGACCTCGCCGACATCGAGGCCAAGGTCACCGACCGGACCAGGGCCATCGTGGTGATCAACCCGAACAACCCGACCGGCGCGGTCTACCCGCGCGAGGTGCTGGAGGGCCTCGCCGGGATCGCCCGCCGGCACCAGCTGGTGGTCTACGCGGACGAGATCTACGACAAGATCCTCTACGACGACGCCGAGCACGTCCCGCTGGCCACCCTCGCCCCGGACCTCTTCTGCGTCACCTTCAACGGGCTGTCCAAGGCGTACCGGGTCGCGGGCTTCCGCTCCGGCTGGATGGTGCTCTCCGGCGACCGGCACCGCGCCCGCAGCTACGTCGAGGGCCTGAACGTGCTGGCCTCGATGCGGCTGTGCGCCAACATGCCCGCCCAGCACGCGGTGGCCGCCGCCCTCGGGGGCCGGCAGTCGATCCGCGACCTGGTGCTCCCCGGCGGCCGGCTGCTCGCCTCCCGCGACGCGGCGTACGACCTGCTGAACCGGATCCCGGGGGTCAGCTGCGTCAAGCCCAAGGGCGCGCTGTACGCCTTCCCCCGGCTGGATCCCAAGGTCTACAAGATCAAGGACGACGCCCAGATGGTGCTGGACCTGCTGCGCTCCGAGCGCATCCTGCTGGTCCAGGGCACCGGCTTCAACTGGCCCGAGCCGGACCACTTCCGGCTGGTCACGCTGCCCCGGGCGGAGGAGATCACCGACGCCGTGACCAGGATCGGCGACTTCCTCAGCGGCTACAGCCAGCCGTGATCCCCCGGGCCGGGGGCCGGGCGCAGCACCACGGCCGGGGTGCCGGCCGGAGCCGGGAAACACTACGGCCGGAGTCCCGGGCCGGGCGGTCTCCTTGGTCGGGGAAAGACCGCCCGGTGGAACTCCGGCCGTCCTGTCACTCGGCGAGCGCGCGGTTCGTGCCGCGCGCCCGCCTCTCGCTCGGCTGAGGCTGGGACCCAGACTCAGCCGAGGCGCGCGACCAGGCTCCGGTACTCGTCCCACAGCTCCTTCGGGGTGTGGTCGCCGAACAGCTCCAGGTGGGCCGGCACCAGCGCGGCCTCCTGGCGCCAGATGTCGGCGTCCACGGTGAAGAGCAGGTCGAGGTCCTCCTCGGACAGCTTCAGGTCACCCAGGTCGAAGCCCTCCACCGTCGGCAGCACACCGATCGGGGTCTCGACGCCCTCGCCGGTGCCCTCCAGGCGCTCGACGATCCACTTGAGCACGCGGCTGTTCTCGCCGTAGCCGGGCCAGACGAACTTGCCCTCGGCGTTCTTGCGGAACCAGTTCACGTAGTAGATCTTCGGCAGCTTGGCCTGGTCGGCCTGGGCGCCGATCTTCAGCCAGTGGGCGAAGTAGTCGCCCATGTTGTAGCCGCAGAACGGCAGCATCGCGAACGGGTCGCGGCGCAGCTCGCCGACGGTGCCCTCGGCGGCGGCGGTCTTCTCGGAGGCGATGTTGGCGCCGAGGAAGACACCGTGCTGCCAGTTGAAGGACTCCGTCACCAGCGGGACGGCGGTGGCGCGGCGGCCGCCGAACAGGATCGCCGAGATCGGCACGCCCGCCGGGTCCTCCCACTCCGGGGCGATGGTCGGGCACTGCGCGGCCGGGACGGCGAAGCGGGCGTTCGGGTGGGCGGCCGGGGTGCCGGACTCCGGCGTCCAGTCGTTGCCGCGCCAGTCGGTCAGGTGCGCCGGGGGCTCCTCGGTCAGGCCCTCCCACCACACGTCGCCGTCGTCGGTGAGGGCGACGTTGGTGAAGACGGTGTTGCCCCAGAGCGTGTCGATGGCGTTGGCGTTGGTGTCCATGCCGGTGCCGGGGGCGACGCCGAAGAAGCCGGCCTCGGGGTTGATGGCGTACAGGCGGCCGTCGGCGCCGAAGCGCATCCAGGCGATGTCGTCGCCGATCGTCTCGACCTTCCAGCCGGGGACGGTCGGCTGGAGCATCGCGAGGTTGGTCTTGCCGCAGGCCGACGGGAAGGCGGCCGCGACGTACTTCGGCTCCGCCTCGCCCTCCGGGCCCGCCGGCGGGGTGAGCTTCAGGATGAGCATGTGCTCGGCCAGCCAGCCCTCGTCGCGGGCCATGGTCGAGGCGATGCGCAGCGCGTAGCACTTCTTGCCGAGCAGGGCGTTGCCGCCGTAGCCGGAGCCGAAGGACCAGATCTCCCGGGTCTCCGGGAAGTGCGAGATGTACTTGGTGCTGTTGCACGGCCACGGCACGTCCGCCTGGCCCTCGGCCAGCGGGGCGCCGACGGTGTGCACGGCCTTGACGAAGTCCCCGTCCTCGCCGAGCTGGTCGAGCACGGCCTGGCCCATGCGGGTCATCACGCGCATCGACACCGCGACGTAGGCGGAGTCGGTGATCTCGACGCCGTACGCGGCCAGCGGGGAGCCGACCGGCCCCATCGAGAAGGGCACCACGTACATCGTGCGGCCCTTCATCGCGCCGCGGAACAGGCCCTGCTCGCCCTGGAAGATCTCCCGCATCTCGGCGGGGGCCTTCCAGTGGTTGGTCGGGCCGGCGTCCTTCTCCTGCTCGGAGCAGATGAAGGTGCGGTCCTCCACGCGCGCCACGTCCGAGGGGTCCGAGGCGGCGTAGTAGGAGTTGGGGCGCTTCTCCTCGTTGAGCTTCTTGAAGGTGCCCTGATCCACCAGCAGGTCCGCGAGGCGCTGGTACTCCTCGTCGGAGCCGTCGCACCACTCGATGCGGTCCGGCTGGGTGAGCTCGGCGATCTCGCTCACCCAAGCGAGCAGCTGCTTGTGGCGGGTGGGCGCGGATGCGCTGAGAGCAGAGATCTCGTACGACACGATCGCTCCGTTTCACGCCGTCCCGGCGGGGAGACGGCGTTGCGGGGGTCTGAGGGTGTTTGCAGCGTAGCCCCGCCCTGGGGGGCCAAACGCGGCGCAGCGTCGAAATTGACGCATCTTTTACTACAGTAAGTATGATTACTGGCCAGTAGTGGGTCGTTCACGCCACGGCCGGAGTGCGCGGCGCCACACTGCAAACACTCCAAAACGTCCAAGAGTGATGAGCGCCACTTCATTACGCACCAGTAACCTACGGACCCGTAGGTAGCGGGTAGCATGCTGCGCATGACTGCTGCCGCGCTCAGCGAGCGCCTCGCGGAGAGCTCTGCCGCGATCAGGGAGAGCAAGCCGAAGTGGCGCGGCTGGCTGCACGCCGGAATGTTCCCCGCCACCGTCGCCGCCGGGATCGTGCTGATCTGCCTGGCCGACTCGACGCCCGCCAGGATCGCCTGCGCGATCTACTCGGTCAGCGCCTGGCTGCTGTTCGGGGTCAGCGCGGTCTACCACCGCTTCGACTGGGGGCCGCGCGGGGACGCCGTGCTCCGCCGGCTCGACCACGCGAACATCTTCCTGATCATCGCGGGCACCTACACGCCGTTCACGATCCTGCTGCTCAAGGGGGACAGCCGGCAGATACTGCTCTGGGCGGTCTGGGGCGGGGCGCTCGCCGGGATCGCCTTCCGGGTGTTCTGGGTCGGCGCGCCGCGCTGGCTGTACACGCCGGTGTACATCGCGCTGGGCTGGGCCGCCGCCTTCTTCCTCCCGGACTTCCTGCGCGCCGGCGGCGTCGCCGTCCTGGTGCTGATGATCGTCGGCGGGGTGCTCTACAGCGTCGGCGGCGTGGTGTACGGGCTCAAGCGGCCCGATCCGTCACCGCGCTGGTTCGGCTTCCACGAGGTGTTCCACGCCTTCACCCTCGGAGCCTTCGTCGTGCAGTACGTCGGCGTCTCACTGGTGGCGTACAGCACGGCCGGCTGAACCCGGCGCGCCGCGGCGGGCGGTCGTACGGTCCACGGACCGCGCGGCCGCCCGTTCCGCCGTCCAGGGCCGCTCGTACGGGGCCCGGCTCTGCGGGCGGCGCGGGTACTGCGGCCGGTCCGCGGCGCCGGACTCCGGCTGCTCCGCCCGGCCGGAGGCGGCCCGCCCGGCCCCACCCTCACGCGCCTGGCGCGCGTCCAGGGCCTCGCGCGCCCGGCGGCAGCGCTCGCAGTGCGCCGCGTCCGGAGCTCCGCGCAGCGGGCGGTGCCCGGCCGGGGAGGGCTGCCGGTGCAGCGCCCGCCAGCGGCGGGCGACGTGGACCATGAGCAGCAGCACCTCGACACCGGCGACCCCGAGGACCAGCGGGGCGCCGTTGATCAGATAGGCCGTGACCACGGCCAGCGCGGAGCCCACTCCCACGACCGCGCCCCACACCTGGACACCCGCACGCCCGCCGTCACTCTCGGCCACTTCGGCTTCCCCTTTCCCGGTGCCGGGCTCGTGGTCGGCCCCTGCCGCCCCACCCCTTCTGCGCTTTCGGCACGCGTCGGCCAGGACTGACCGATAGCCACATGGTATCTACCGTCAGTCACCCGGGACCGCCCTCGAGCGGCGAACGACAGATCAACGTTGCGTCAATTCCGCGTGCAGGAGCAGCACTTCCGCGACACATCACGGAGCGCGCCCGAGCGGTGACAGGGCTACCGTGCGACATCGGGTTGACGGAAACCATCTTTTGATAGTTACTCTCATTTGAGAGATGACATCAAAAAATGTCACCGCGAGGTCCCTGGAGATCGCCATGCCCGCCGCCGCTCCACCCACCGCAGCGCCCGCCGACCCGCGCCGTTGGCTCGCCCTGGTCGCCGTCGCCCTCAGCGTCCTGGTGATCAGCTTCGACATGACGATCCTCAACGTCGCCCTGCCCACCCTGGCCTCGCAGTTGCAGGCCGGCACCGGGCAGCAGCAGTGGATCGTCGACTCCTACACGGTGGTCTTCGCCGCCGCGATGCTCCCCGCCGGACTGCTCGGGGACCGCTACGGCCGCCGCCGCACCCTCGTCGTCGGCCTCGCCCTGTTCGGACTCGCCTCCGCCGTCGGGATGCTCACCGGATCCCCCGACACCCTGATCGCCGCACGGACCGGCATGGGGCTGGCCGCCGCCCTCGTCATGCCGATGTCGATGGCGGTCATCCCCGGTCTCTTCCCCGCCGCCGAACAGCGCCGCGCCACCGCCGTCCTGGCCGCCTCGCTCGCCGCCGGCGGCCCGCTCGGCCCGCTCATCGGCGGCTTCCTGCTGCAGCACTTCTGGTGGGGCTCGGTGTTCGCGGTCAACGTGCCGCTGACCGCCGCCGGCGTCGTCGCCTGCGTGCTGCTGCTGCCGGAGAGCCGCAACCCCGCCGCACCCCGGATGGACCTGCCCGGCGCCGGCCTCGCCGCCGCCGGACTGGGCTCGCTCACCTACGGCATCATCCAGGGTGCCGACGCAGGCTGGACGGACCCGGCGGTGGTCGCCACGCTGGCCGGCTCGGTGCTCCTGCTCGCCGCCCTGGTGCTGCGCAGCCGCCGCCAGGCCGACCCGATGCTCGACCTCGCCCTGCTCGCCGACCGGACCTTCCGCTGGTCCGCCGTCGCGGCCATGCTGATCTCGGTCGTCCTGTTCGGCGCCTTCTTCGTCCTCCCGCTCTACTTCCAGAGCGTGCTCGGCACCGACGCGCTCGGCTCCGGACTGCGGCTGATGCCGATGATGCTCGGCCTGATGGTCGCCGCCAGGCTCACCGACCGGCTGGTCGGCCGGATCGGCGCCCGCACCGTGATCTCCACCGGTCTGGCGCTGCTCGGCGGCGCGCTGCTGTTCGGCAGCCGGACCACCCCCGCCGACGGGTACGGGCGGGCCGCGGTCTGGCTCACCGTGCTCGGGCTGGGCATGGGCCTGTCGCTGATCACCGCCCAGGCCTCCGCGCTGGCCACCCTGCCGCCCGCCAAGGCCGGGGTCGGCTCGGGACTGCTCCAGACCCTGCGGCAGATCGGCGGCGCGATCGGCGTCGCCGCCTTCGGCAGCCTGCTCGCCGGCGCCTACCGGGGCGCCCTGGTCACGGGCGGCCTGCCGGCCGAGGCGGCGCACCGGGCCGGGAAGTCGGTGGTCGCCGCCGAGGCCGTCGCCCGGGCCTCCGGTCGCCCCGCGCTCGCCGCCTCCGCGCACGCGGCGTACGTGCACGGGATGGCGGTGGTGCTGCTGGTCGCCGGGCTGGTCGCGGTGGTCTCGGCGGTACTGGTCGCCGCCCGGATGCCGGCCGGCGGGGCGGCGGACGCCCGTACCGACGGCGCCTCGGGCCGGGTGGCGGGCCGGGGCTCGGACCCGGTATCGGGGCAGGTGGCGGGCCAGGGCTCGGGCCAGGTGCCGGGCCGGGTCTCGGGCCAGGGCTCGGACCGGGCCCCGGGCCGAGGCGCGGACGAAGCGGCGGGCCAGGCCGGGGCCACCGCCGGCGGAGATCGCCGATAATCGTCGGCATGACTCCCGAACAGCCGACCGCGGCCCTCCCGGACGCCCCGACCAACCCGGTCCAGGCACTGCTGGAGGCGCCGCTGTCGCTGCGCGAGCGCAAGAAGCTGAAGACCCGGCAGGCCCTCCGCCGCGAGGCCTACCGGCTCTTCGCCGAACAGGGCTACCAGAACACCACGGTGGAGCAGATCGCCGCCGCCGCCGAGGTCTCCCCGTCCACCTTCTTCCGCTACTTCGCCGCCAAGGAGGACCTCGTCCTCACCGACGAGTACGACCCGGCGATGATCTCGGCCCTGCTGTCCCGCCCCGCCGACGAGCCCTTCCTCACCTCCTGCCGGGAGGCCCTCACCGGCCTGATCCGCGCCCTCCTCCAGCACGAGCGGCAGGAACTGCTGACCCGGGTGCGACTGGTCACCGAGGTCCCCGCGCTGCGCGCCGGGCTCGACCGGGCCGGCAACAACCCGCGGGAGCTCTACCTCTCCGTCCTCACCCGCCGGGCCGGCATCGAGGAACCCACGTACGAGATGCGGGTCACCGCCGCGGCGATCGGCGCCGCCACCATCGAGGCCGTCCTGCAGTGGGCGAAGACCGACGGCCGGGAGGACATCGCGGACCTCGTCGACCACACCTTCGCACTGCTCGGAAGCGGCTTCGCCGGGGTGTGACCCCGGCCCGGACTCGCCGCCCGAGGACGGAGCGGGACGAGGACGGAGCGGGACGAGGGCGGAGCGGGACACCCACGGAGCGGGGCCCGGCCGGTCCGGCCGGGCCCCGCCCGCGGGCAGCGGGGGCCCCGCCAGCTAGGAAGCGCGGCGGGGGGGGTCCGAGGC
>NZ_JBEPAK010000181.1:0-14393 GCF_040298565.1 Kitasatospora sp. NPDC001539
TGGGTGCCGCGCCGCCCCCCCCCCCGGGCGCCGGGGCCGGGGCCCGGGCCCGCCCCCCGCGGCGCCCCGCCGCCGGCGCCCGGGCGGGGGGGCGGCGGGGCTCCGGGACACCGTCGGGACACCGCCGGGATACCGTCGGCGCATGACAGCGAACGACAGCACAGCGGACCGGCCGGGCTTCGTCGTGGTGACCACCACCCACGGGAGCGAGGAGCAGGCCCGGGCGCTGGCCGCCGCCGTGGTGCGGGAGCGCCTGGCGGCCTGCGCCCAGGTGTACCCCGTCCGGTCGGTGTACTGGTGGGAGGGCGAGGTGCAGGACGCCGAGGAGTGGCGGATCGACCTCAAGACCCGGGCCGAACTCGCCGACCGCCTGACCGGGTTCGTCGCCGGGCGGCACTCGTACGAGACGCCCGAGGTGGTCGCCGTGCCGGTGGTGTCCGGCAGCCCCGGCTACCTGGCCTGGGTGGCGGCGGAGACGGCGGCCGGGTAGCGCCCGGGCTCCCCGCCGCCGTACGGACCGCCGCCGCGCCCGGCGCGCCCCCGACCTGCCGGAACGGCTAGCCCTCCGTGCCGCCGAAGCGCTCCGTCCAGGCCGCCAGGTCGTCGTCCGTGATCTTGGCGAACAGCACCGGCGGCACCGTGAACGGCGTCCCGGCCGGGACCAGGTCCAGGGAGCGGGCCTCCTGCGCGCCGACCCAGCTGCGGGTGGCCGCCGGGGAGTCGCCGGGCACGGCGAAGGCGCCGCGCATCGCCGCCGCAGCGGTCGGGATGAAGGGCGCGGAGACCACCGCGTACAGGTGGATCAGGTTCATCGCCGTCCGCAGGGTCAGCGCCGCCGCCTCCGGGTCGGTCTTCACCTGGAGCCAGGGGGCCTTCTCGTCCAGGTAGGCGTTGCCGGCGCTCCAGAGCGCGCGCAGGGCCTGCGCCGCCTTGCGGAAGTTGAGCCCGTCCAGCTGGGCCTCGTACTCGGCCAGCAGGGCGGCGGTCTGCTCGCCGAGGCGCTGCTCGGCCTCACCCGCCGGGTGGCCGCCGGGGACGTCGTCGCCGAAGCGCTTGCGGCTGAAGGACAGCACCCGGTTGACGAAGTTCCCGAGGGTGTCGGCGAGGTCCTTGTTGACCACCGCGGCGAAGAGGTCCCAGGTGAAGCTGGAGTCGTCCGACTCGGGCGCGTGCGCCATCATGAAGTAGCGCCAGTAGTCGGCCGGCAGCAGTTCGAGCGCGACGTCGCTGAAGATGCCGCGCTTCTGGCTGGTGGAGAACTTCCCGCCGTAGTACGTCAGCCAGTTGAAGGCCTTGACGTAGTCGACCTTCTTCCACGGGCGGCGCGAGCCGAGGATGGTGGCCGGGAACATCACGGTGTGGAACGGGACGTTGTCCTTGCCCATGAACTCGGTGTAGCGGACGGTCTCGTCGGCCTCGTACCACCAGGACTTCCAGTCCCGCGGCTGCCCGGCCGGGGCCGCGTCCGCCCACTCCTTGGTGGCGCCGATGTACTCGATCGGGGCGTCGAACCAGACGTAGAAGACCTTGCCCTCGGCGGCGAGTTCGGGCCAGACGTCGGCCGGCACCGGGACGCCCCACTCGAGGTCGCGGGTGATCGCGCGGTCCTGCAGGCCCTCGGTCAGCCACTTGCGGGCGATCGAGGAGGCCAGCACCGGCCAGTCGTCGGCGTGGCCGGCGACCCACCGCTCGACGTCCTCGGTCAGCTTCGACTGGAGCAGGAACAGGTGGCGGGTCTCCCGGACCTCCAGGTCGGAGCTGCCGCTGATGGCCGAGCGCGGCTCCAGCAGGTCCGTCGGGTCCAGCACCCGGGTGCAGTTCTCGCACTGGTCGCCGCGCGCCTTGTCGTAGCCGCAGTGCGGGCAGGTGCCGACGATGTAGCGGTCCGGGAGGAAGCGGCCGTCGGCGTTGGAGTACACCTGGCGGATCGAGCGCTCCTCGATGAAGCCGTTGCGGTGCAGCTCGCGGGCGATCTCCTGGGTGATCTCCCGGTTCTGCGGCGAGGAGCTGCGGCCGAAGTGGTCGAAGGACAGCCCGAAGCCGTCGTAGACCGCCTTCTGGGCGTCATGGGCCCGGGCGCAGAACTCGGCGACCGGGAGTCCGGCCTCCTGCGCGGCCAGCTCGGCGGGCGTGCCGTGCTCGTCGGTGGCGCAGATGTAGAGCACCTCGTGGCCGCGCTGTCGCAGGTAGCGGGAGTAGACGTCCGCCGGGAGCATGGACCCGACCATGTTGCCCAGGTGCTTGATCCCGTTGATGTACGGAAGGGCGCTGGTGATCAGGTGCCGAGCCATCCTCGGATGCTCCGATTTCTCCCGCACGCGCACCCCACCCGGAGTGCTGTGCCAGGCGCAGGGGTCCACTGTGGGCTGCCAAGCCTACCGCCGACGGGCTCGAGCACGGGCCGCGGCGTACGGGGCCGGGCGGTGCAGGAGGGCGCTGGGTACGCGGTGGGGCGGCGCGGCGTACGGGGCCGGGCGGCGCGGCGTACGGGCGGCGCGCGGGTCTCACAGCCGGGTGACGTCGGCGTACCGGTCGAACTCCCCGGCCTTCACCCCGCGGACGAAGGCCGCCCACCGGCGCGGAGTGGTCCGGACGATGATCTCGGGCCGGTCGGACTCCCGGATCTCCACCAGTCCGCCGGCGGCTCTGACCTCGACGCAGTCGGTACTCTCGCCGCTGGCGGACGCTTTGTGCCACGCACTCATGCGAAGTCTTTCAGCAGGGTCCGGATGAAGTCCCGGGATTCGTCCGGGTCGAGCGCGATCGCCGCGGTCTTCTCCTTGATCCGGCGGTAGGAGGCCAATTCCTCTTCACTGTGCACGAATTTCGGCCCGTGGGAGAGGTCGATCTGGACGGTGTCCAGTTCCGGAACCGGCCCCCGGGCGAGGTACAGGCTCTCGCCGGAGCCGGTGTAGGTGGGGACGCTGAACGGGATCACCCGGATTTCCACGCCTGGCCGTTCGGAATTCTCCAGCAGGCTCCCCAACTGCTCGCGCAGCACTTCAGGGCCGCCGAACTGCATTCGCAGCGCGGATTCGTGCAGGATCGCGCTGTAGGGCTTCGGCCGGTCGACGAAGATCTGCTGGCGCCGGATCCGGAACGCCATCCGGACCTCCGCCTCCTGGCGGGCCTGCGGGGGGAGGCGCTCGAAGACCGCGCTCGCGTACGCCGGCGTCTGCAGCAGCCCGGGGATGAAGGTGCTGTTCAGGATGGACAGCGACTCCGCGTGGTGCTCCATCTCGGCGATGTCGACGATCCCGCTGGGCATCCGGCCCCGGTAGCCGTCCCACCAGTACTTGCGGCGGTCCTGGGTCATGGCGATCAGGGCGTCCAGGTACGGGCCGTCGGGGCAGCCGCAGACGCGCGCCCAGGTCCGCAGCCGTTCGGCGCTGATGCCCGACTTCCCGTTCTCCATCTGGGAGATCTTGGGCAGGTCGGTGCCGATCGTGGCGGCCAGGGTCTTGGGCGTCACGCCCACGCGTTCGCGCATCTTGCGCAGCTCGATCCCGAGCCGCTGCTGGCGCACGGTCGGCGACAAGCGGGGTGGCATGACTCTCTTCTCCGGATCGCGGCTGACGGTCGATGCTTCCGGTGAAGTGTGCCGTGATGAACGGGTACTGGCCAGCGAAATGGGAGATACCCCACGATGGAGTGAACGTTCACTCCCTCAGTAGCAACTCTGGCACCCTGACTCTATGGTCATCCGTGTCACACACTGACTTGTTGTCGCCTAAACAGTCGCCAAGTCGCCTTTCAGCCCTGCCAAACAGCCGCAATGACACGTCAGGTGCATGGCCAGGGCGTTCGGCATCACCGACCGGAGACAGCCGTGCCCCTTCCCTCGCCTCTCCGCCTTCCACGCCTCCTTCCCGACCGGGTGCGCGGCCCGCGACTTCCCCGCCGGAATTCGCCGAACCGGTGAATG
The DNA here is from genome assembly GCF_040298565.1 of Kitasatospora sp. NPDC001539. Classification (NCBI taxonomy): domain Bacteria; kingdom Bacillati; phylum Actinomycetota; class Actinomycetes; order Kitasatosporales; family Streptomycetaceae; genus Kitasatospora; species Kitasatospora sp. NPDC001539. Next base: position 3,926 of record NZ_JBEPAK010000181.1, read on the forward strand.
CCCTTTTCGTCGCCGGTTTGTCCGCGCTCCTCCTCGCCGTGCTCTTCGTCGGCTGGCTGGTGTGGCTGGTCAACGTGCAGCCCCGCGAACCGCGTCCCGCGAAGCGGGAGTTCGCCCCCCGCCATTCCGCCGCCGGCGAGCGGAAGTAGCAGGGCCGACGGGCCGGGGCTGGGCCGGTGCCCGGCGGACGCGGGGCCGGCGGACGCGGGGCCCGGTGCCCGGGGAGGGCGGCCCCGGGCCGGAGCGGGACCGGTCAGCCGCGCGAGAGGCGTTCCACCAGACGGGACTTGGCGGGCGGCCACTCGTCGGCGAGCATCGAGAAGTAGGCGCTGTCGCGCCAGCTGCCGGTGGGGCGGAGCCGGTGACGGCGGAAGACGCCCTCGAACTGGGCGCCGAGCCGCTGGATCGCCGCGCGGGAGCGCTCGTTGAGGGCGTCGGTCTTCCAGAAGACGCGGCCCATGCCCAGGTCCTCGAAGGCGTGGGTGAGCAGCAGCAGCTTGGACTCGGTGTTGACCGCCGTGCGCCAGGCCGAGCGGGCGTACAGGGTGCCGCCGATCTCCACGGACTCGTCCTCGGCGCTGTAGTCGTGGTACCCGGTCATGCCGACGGCGGTGCCGCTCGCGAGGTCCACGGCGGCGAAGTGCACGGACTCCCCCCGGGCCGCCTCGGCGACGCGGGCGTCGAGGATCGCGCCGAGCTCCTCCTCGGAGCCGGGCGGGAGGGACATGGTCCAGCGCCAGACCTCGGGGTCGGAGCCGACGGTGGCCCAGAGGTCGGCGGCGTGGCGGCGCTCCAGCGGCTCCAGGCGGATGTGGCGGCCGGTGAGCGTGATGGGCGTGGGCAGCTTCGCGGTCATGATCCGAACGTAGCGCGCCTCTGCACTAGATGCAATGGAGGTCTGCACTAGTGCAAACCGTGGGTGGGGCCCGGACACGGCGAAGGGCCCCGCGGACGTCGTGTCCGCAGGGCCCCTCGAAGTGCTCGGTCGGCGCGCAGTCGGCGCCGGACCGGCGCTCGGCCGATCTCGGCCGGGCGTCCGGCTCAGATGAACGAGTTGATCTGGATCGTCTCGTCCCGGCCCGGGCCGACGCCGATGGCGGAGATCGGCGCGCCGGACATCTCCTCCAGGGCCTTCACGTACGCCTGGGCGTTCTTGGGCAGCTCGGCGAAGGTCTTCGCCTTGCTGATGTCCTCGCTCCAGCCCGGCAGGGTCTCGTAGATCGGCTTGGCGTGGTGGAAGTCGGACTGGTTGTAGGGGAGTTCCTCGACCCGCTTGCCGTCGATCTCGTACGCGACGCAGACCGGGATCTGCTCCCAGCCGGTCAGCACGTCGAGCTTGGTCAGGAAGAAGTCGGTGAGGCCGTTGACCCGGGTCGCGTAGCGCGCGATCACGGCGTCGAACCAGCCGCAGCGGCGGTCGCGGCCGGTGGTGACGCCGCGCTCGCCGCCGATGCGGCGCAGCGCCTCGCCGTCCTCGTCGAACAGCTCGGTCGGGAACGGGCCGGAGCCGACGCGGGTGGTGTAGGCCTTGAGGATGCCGATGACCCGGTCGATCTTGGTGGGGCCGATGCCGGCGCCGGTGCAGGCGCCGCCCGCGGTCGGGTTCGACGAGGTCACGAAGGGGTACGTGCCGTGGTCGACGTCGAGCAGGGTGCCCTGGCCGCCCTCCAGCAGGACGACCTTGTTCGCCTTGAGCGCCTCGTCCAGGACGAGGGTGGTGTCGGCCAGGAAGGGCTTGATCTTCTCCGCGTAGCCCAGGTACTCCTCGACCACCAGGTCGGCCGGGATGGTGCGGCGGTTGTACAGCTTGACCAGGATCTGGTTCTTGTCGTGCAGCGCCGCCTCGATCTTCTGGCGCAGGATCGACTCGTCGAACAGGTCCTGGACCCGGATGCCGACGCGGTTGATCTTGTCCGCGTAGGTCGGGCCGATGCCGCGGCCGGTGGTGCCGATCCGGCGCTTGCCGAGGAAGCGCTCGGTGACCTTGTCCAGGGTGCGGTGGTACGGGGTGATCAGGTGGGCGTTGCCCGAGACCAGCAGCTTGGAGGTGTCGATGCCGCGCTCGTTCAGGCCGCTGAGCTCGGAGAGCAGCACGGCCGGGTCGATCACGACGCCGTTGCCGATCACCGGCGTGACGTTCGGGCTGAGGATGCCGGAGGGGAGCAGGTGCAGGGCATACTTCTGGTCACCGATGACCACCGTGTGACCGGCGTTGTTGCCGCCCTGGTAGCGGACGACGTAGTCGACGGAGCCGCCGAGGAGGTCGGTGGCCTTCCCCTTGCCCTCGTCCCCCCACTGAGCGCCAACGAGCACGAGTGCCGGCACAGGCGTACACCCCTTCCGGTTGGGGCATCCTGCGTAGGCCGCTGTCTGCCCCGAGATAGACGAAGCCCCTGGCGCTACGGCGCAAGGGGCTCTTGCACCGAGAGATTACCTGAGGAAGGACCGGTCGTGTCGTCCCTGTCCACGCCTGCAACCAGCGGCCCCGAGCCGATCCTGCTGCTCCTCGACCCGATGGCCCGGCAGACCGACGGCGAGTCGGTGCGGATCGCGAAGGACGTGCTCTGCGGGGGGACGGACGTGAAGGTGGCCTACCCGGAGAGCCCGTCCGAACTCGACCGGGTGCTTTCGCACCGGGGGCGGCGGCGACCGGTGGTGATCGGTTCCGACCTGGCCCTCCAGCGCGTGCTGCAGGCCCTGCACCGCCACCGTGAGCTGGGCGCGGATCCGGTGGGCATGGTTCCGGTCGGGCGGGCCGAGGACCTCGCGACGGCCCGGGCGCTCGGCGTGCCGGGGGAGCCGGTGCGGGCCGCGCGGGCGGTGCTCACGGGCGCGCCCCGCACCTTCGACCTGCTGGTGGACGACGGCGGCGGGGTGGCCCTCGCGGGAGTGCGGATCACCGGGGCCGGCGCCCGCCGCATGGGGGGCCGTTCGGGGGGCTGGCGTTCGCTATGGGCGAAATTGGCTGCGGCCGAGCAGGGGAACGCACTCACGGCCGAGGCCGTCGACCACAGCCCGCGGGTCCGGGTCGAGGCGGACGGCCGGCTGCTCGCGGACGTGCACCGGCCGGTCCGGCTGGTCCAGCTGAGCCTGCGCTGCGGCCGGGGCGTCGCCGGCGCGGTCACCGGCGACGGGGACGGCGGCCCGATCGGCGCCGCGGACGGCACTGAGGACGGCGGCGCGATCAACGGCCCGAACGGCGCGATCAACGGCGTGAGCGGCGTGGGCGGCGGCGGGAAGGGCGCGGCCCACGCCCCGGCGGACGGCGCGGGCGTCCTGGAGGTGGTGGTCCGGGCGTCCGGCGCGCTCGTGCGCGCCCGGGCGGCGAGCGTCTCGGTGGTGGGGCGCGGCTTCGGCTACGAGGCGGACGGCCACCAGGTCGGCCCGGTCCGGGCCAGGACCTGGACGGTGCACCCGGGCTCCTGGGGCCTGCTGCTGCCGGCCGCCTGACGGACGGCCCGCGACGGCGGGGGATCCCCGCGTGGACCCGGGCCGAACCCCGGGTGAGCAGGCTCACGTTCGCCTCCGCCCGGCAACCGGCCCGCCGGGCACGGAACCGCGCACCGGACTCCCCAACAGGCGCGAACCACAAGGCCAACCGAGACCGGCCGGAATTCGCCCCGGCCGAAATCCCCAGTCCGTAAGGGGTTTTGTCTACGCGCGTTACTCCCTCGCGGCCGGACGAACCGGCAGCCGGAGGTTCCGGAAGCCTGTGCCAACTGCCCTAGACTCGAAGGCGTGCCACGTGGTGACGGAAGACTCAACCACGATCTTCTTCCCGGTGAGAAAGGCCCCCAGGACGCGTGTGGCGTCTTCGGTGTCTGGGCTCCCGGCGAGGAGGTCGCCAAGCTCACGTTCTTCGGCCTTTACGCCCTGCAGCACCGCGGTCAGGAATCCGCGGGCATCGCAGTGAGCAACGGCTCCCAGATTCTCGTCTTCAAGGACATGGGACTCGTCTCCCAGGTCTTCGACGAGGCCTCGCTGGGGTCGTTGCACGGGCATATCGCCGTCGGACACGCCCGCTACTCGACCACCGGTTCCTCGGTCTGGGAGAACGCCCAGCCGACCTTCCGGGCGACCGTGCACGGTTCGCTGGCCCTCGGCCACAACGGAAACCTGGTGAACACCGCCGAACTGGCGGCCATGGTCGCCGAACTGCCCGGCGAGGAGCACGTCTCCCGCTCCGGGCGGACCGCCGCGACCAACGACACCGACCTGGTGACCGCGCTGCTGGCCGGACACCCGGACCTCTCCATCGAGGAGACGGCCAAGGTCGTGCTGCCCAAGGTCAAGGGCGCCTTCTCGCTCGTCTTCATGGACGAGCACACCCTCTACGCCGCCCGCGACCCGCAGGGCATCCGCCCGCTGGTGCTCGGCCGGCTGGAGCGCGGCTGGGTGGTCGCCTCCGAGACGGCGGCGCTCGACATCGTCGGCGCCTCCTTCATCCGCGAGGTCGAGCCCGGCGAGCTGATCGCCATCGACGAGAACGGCCTGCGCACCTCCCGGTTCGCCGAGGCCAAGCCCAAGGGCTGCGTCTTCGAGTACGTCTACCTGGCCCGCCCCGACACCTCCATCGCCGGCCGCAACGTGCACCTCTCCCGCGTGGAGATGGGCCGCCGCCTGGCGCAGGAGGCCCCGGTCGAGGCCGACCTGGTGATAGCGACCCCCGAGTCCGGGACCCCGGCGGCGATCGGCTACGCCGAGGCCAGCGGCATCCCGTACGGCTCCGGCCTGGTGAAGAACGCCTACGTGGGCCGCACGTTCATCCAGCCCAGCCAGACCATCCGCCAGCTCGGCATCCGGCTCAAGCTGAACCCGCTGCGCGAGGTCATCGCCGGCAAGCGCCTGGTGGTCGTGGACGACTCGATCGTGCGCGGCAACACCCAGCGCGCGCTGGTGAAGATGCTGCGCGAGGCCGGCGCGGCCGAGGTGCACATCCGGATCTCCTCGCCGCCGGTGAAGTGGCCCTGCTTCTTCGGCATCGACTTCGCCACCCGCGCGGAGCTGATCGCGAACGGCATGACCATCGAGGAGATCGGCCGCACCCTCGGTGCGGACTCGCTCGCCTACATCTCGATCGACGGCATGATCGAGGCCACCAAGCAGCCCAAGGACAGGCTCTGCCGGGCCTGCTTCGACGGCGAGTACCCGATGGAGCTGCCGGACCCGGCGCTCCTCGGCAAGCTCCTGCTGGAGGCCGAGATCAAGGGCGGCCAGCAGCAGCCCGCCGTCCGCGGCAAGCCGACCAGCGGCAGCGACCTGGACGGCGTCCAGTCGCTGCTCGGCGGGGCGGGCGCGGCCGACGCGCTGCGCAGGCCGTAAGAGCTCCCACGGTGGGGTCCCGCGAACCGGGGCCCCACCGCCGTTCCACCCCCCTCCGCTGTACGAACCACCCCCACCAGACCCGAAAGGGCCGCACGCAGTGACCTCCTCCCACCCGTCGCCCGCCACCACCCCCAACGGAGACGCCGGGCGTCGCCCCTCCGCCGGTGCCACCTACGCCGCCGCCGGCGTCGACATCGAGGCGGGCGACCGCGCCGTCGAGCTCATGAAGCAGTGGGTGAAGAAGGCCGACCGCCCGGAGGTGGTCGGCGGTCTGGGCGGCTTCGCCGGCCTCTTCGACGTGTCCGCCTTCAAGGACTACCAGCGGCCGCTGCTGGCCTCGGCCACCGACGGCGTGGGGACCAAGGTGGCCATCGCGGCCGCCATGGACAAGCACGACACCATCGGCCACGACCTGGTCGGCATGGTCGTGGACGACATCGTGGTGTGCGGCGCCGAGCCGCTGTTCATGACCGACTACATCTGCGTCGGCAAGGTCGTCCCGGAGCGGGTCGCCTCGATCGTCAAGGGCATCGCCGAGGGCTGCGCCCTGGCCGGCTGCGCCCTGGTGGGCGGCGAGACCGCCGAGCACCCCGGGCTGCTCGGACCGGACGAGTACGACGTCGCGGGCGCCGGCACCGGTGTCGTGGAGGCCGACGCGCTGCTGGGCGCCGCGCGCGTGCGGGCCGGCGACGTGGTGATCGCGATGGCCGCCTCCGGCCTGCACTCCAACGGCTACTCGCTGGTCCGCCACGTGCTGCTGAACGAGGCCGGCTGGAAGCTGGACCGCAAGGTCGAGGAGTTCGGCCGCACCCTCGGCGAGGAACTGCTGGAGCCGACCCGGATCTACTCGCTGGACTGCCTGGCGCTGATCCGCGCCACCGAGGTGCACGCCTTCTCGCACGTCACCGGCGGCGGTCTGGCGGCCAACCTGGCCCGGGTCATCCCGGACGGCCTGCACGCCCGCCTGGACCGCGGCACCTGGACCCCGCTGCCGGTCTTCCGGACCGTCGCCGAGGTCGGCAAGGTGGCCACCCTGGAGATCGAGAAGACGCTGAACATGGGCGTCGGCATGGTCGCGGTCGTCCCGCCGCACTCGGTGGACGTGGTGCTGTCGCTCCTGGAGGACCGCGGGGTCGAGGCCTGGCTGCTCGGTGACGTCGTCGAGCGCACCGACGAGCACGAGGGCGGCGCGGCCCTCTACAACGCCTACGAGGGCTTCACGGCGGGCTGAGCACGCCCCCCGGACGCCGCGGACGCCGCGGACACCCGGGGCGCTCAGGGCGCCGAGGGAAGAAGCGGGGACGAGGGACGGAAGGGCCCCTCCGGTGCGCCGGAGGGGCCCTCCCGCGTTCCCGGAGGGGCGGCGGCGCGGGGCGCGCGGGAACGCCGAAGACCGGCCCGGCGCTCGAGGCGCCGGACCGGTCCGGTGATGCTGTGGGTTACGAGCGGCGGGAAGCCCGGGACGACCCGGCACCCGGCTCGTTGTCGTCCTCGTCGTCGACGGCGCCGTAGCGGGCGGCGTACTCCGCGTACGGGTCGTCGTCCTCTTCCTCGATCGGCTCAGGGTCGATCGCAGCGGTGGACGGCGATACGCCCAGCTCGTGGGACAGACGGTTAGCGTCGAACCCGCCGCTGTTGTACTTCAGCTCGCGGGCGACCTTCGTCTGCTTGGCCTTGGCCCGGCCGCGCCCCATGGGTCGACCCCCTCAACGATGGGGCTCACGGCCCCGAGTCTGACACGTGTTCATGATCAGGACCGGCCTGCCCGAATGGGAGGACCGTCCCTTGGAGCATTAACGGTACCTGTTTCCGCCGCTGGACGGTACGTCGTCGGTGTGACGTGGCGCGCACCGGCTGCACCCGAGACCGGGTCTTCCCAGGTCAGGGGAGGTTTTGCGGCGTTTTGCGCGCTGTCCGTAGGTGTTCGAGGTCCGTCGTTCCAGGACCCATTATCCCCCCTAGGGGGGCGTCGGATCACCCGTTCGGGCGGAGAAGTGAGAATCCGGTTCCACATCGTGATGCGCGGGGGGCCACTGGGTGCTCCCCGGGCGGCCCGGGGCGGACGGGGAGGGCCGGCCCCCCGCGCATCCGGTCAGCGCGACCGGGGTCGGTCAGGAGCGGCGGGCGCCCGGCAGCAGGACCGTGCGCAGCGCACTGATCTCGCGCATCCGCTTCTCGGCGAGGCGGTCGGCGGCGACCGCCGGCGGGACGCCGTCGGCGGCGGCCCGGGTGAAGATCTCCAGCGTGGTGTCGAAGATCTTGGTGGCCTTGTTCTTGGCCCGCTCGAAGTTGAAGCCCTCGATCTCGTCGGCGACCTGGATCACGCCGCCGGAGTTCACCAGGTAGTCGGGGGCGTACAGGATGCCGCGGTCGGCCAGGTCCTTCTCGACGCCCGGGTGGGCCAGCTGGTTGTTGGCCGCGCCGCAGACGATCGAGGTGCCGCGCTCGCCGAGCGCCGCCACCGTGGCGTCGGTCAGCGCGCCGCCGAGGGCGCAGGGGGCGTAGACGTCCAGCTGGGCCTGGAGCAGGGCGGTGGTGTCGGCGACCACCTCCACCTCCGGGTGGGCGGCGCGCACGCGGTTGACGGCGGCCTCGGAGACGTCGGTGACGACGACGGTGGCGCCGTCCGCGACCAGGTGGCCGACCAGGTAGTGGCCGACCTTGCCGACGCCCGCGACGCCGACGCGCTTGCCGCGCAGGGTCGGCTGGCCCCAACGGGCCTGGGCGGAGGCCCGCATGCCCTGGAAGACGCCGAAGGCGGTCAGGATGGAGGAGTCGCCGGCGCCGCCGTGCTCGGGCGAGCGGCCGGTCACGAACTCGGTCTCGCGCGCGATGACGTCCATGTCCTGGACGTAGGTGCCCACGTCGCAGGCGGTGACGTAGCGCCCGCGCAGGGACTCCACGAAGCGGCCGTAGGCACGGAGCATCGCCTCGTTCTTGTCCTTGTTCGGGTCGCCGATGATGACGGCCTTGCCGCCGCCGAGGTCCAGCCCGGCCAGCGCGTTCTTGTAGGACATCCCGCGGGACAGGTTCAGCGCGTCCTCCAGGGCCGCCTCCTCGGAGGCGTACGGGAAGAAGCGGGTGCCGCCGAGGGCCGGGCCCAGTGCGGTGGAGTGGATCGCGATGATCGCCTTGAGGCCGGAGCTGCGGTCGTGGCAGAGGACGACCTGCTCGTGGCCGTCGCCGAGGGCGCCGTCCTGCTCGGTACGGAAGATCCTGCTGAGCACTCCGGGTGCGGGGTGCGTGGCGGGGGTCTGCACGTCGGTCACTGTGGTGACTCCAGTAGGGAAGGCCCGCTGCTGTGGTGCGGGCGCCTAGGGCGAAGCGTAGTCGCGTGCGGGGGGCCGATCCGCCCTCTTGTCCGAGCTTGTACCGGTTGTCCGAGGGGTGAGACGCGGGGCCGTGAGCGGTGCGGGCGCGAACCGTTCGGGCCGCGCCCTCCCGGGCCCGGGCGGCGCGTGCGACCATGCAGGACGTGACCGTCGTACGCACTTCCGTACAGCCGCCCTACGCCGCCCACCTGCGCGTCTACGAGCCGCTGGCCGCGTACCCGGAGCCCGAGCGGGCGCGTTGGCAGGCGTACGCGGCGGAGCACGGGCCGGACGCGGCGGAGGCGGCGCGGCCGGTGGCGGCGGCGGTGCTGGCGGAGCAGCGGGAGGCGCTCGCGGAGCTGGCCGCCCGGACGCCGCGGGCGCTGCCGGAGCGGGAGAGCGGGCGGGCGTACCTGCGGGCCGTGGACGGCGTACTGTACGTGTGCCCCTGGGCGACCAGGCTGCGCAACTGGCAGGCCCTGGAGGAGCTGCGGGAGGGGGCTCCGGTGGCCCTGCTGGACGCCGCGGTGCCACCGGTGGTCCGGGAGGCCGCCGAGGCGGACCGGGAGCGCTGGCTGGCCGGGCACCCGGACGCCCGGCCGTGGATCCTGACCAGCCGGTGGGAGGTGCCGGTGCGGTGGTTCCTGCCGTTCGGGGACGAGGACCGGTGCTTCGTGCCGGGGGGAGCGGTCGAGGAGGGGGAAGGGGCGGGGGAGCGGCCGGCGGCGCTGTTCTACCTGGTGCCGATGGCCCAGGCGCGGCGCCGGGTGGCGCGGGCCTACCGGGCGCTGCGCGAGGCGGTGCCGGAGGGGCGGTTGGTCCTGGGGGCGGAGCAGGTCGGGCGGTGGCTGGAGGAGTTCCACCCGCGCTCGCTGGTGGAACTGGACTACGGGGGGCTGGTGCATCTGCTGGGGCCGGAACGGTTGTTGGCGGACCGTTCGGCGGGGGAGCTGGAGGAGGGGCTGCGCGCGCTGCGGGCGGGGGACACGGCGGAGGCCGTGCGCGTGTACGCGGAACTGACGGGGCGGTGGCGCCGGGTGCAGGCGCTGCGGCACGCGAACTGACGTCCGAGCGGCCGTGTATGACTGTGTCGGGCCTTTGGTCCGCAGCCGCGCTGACCAAGGTCCCGGTTCGGGTCAATAGCTGCCGAACGTGACACTACTCACCGTTGACGCGAACTTACCCCTATGTGCAAAAATGGGACAACCAGCCCAACTTCACGTGAGCGTGCCCACTTTTGGGTGGTTCTGGAGTCGATGCGTGCTTTGCGGGGAAACGGAGGGTCTGGTCCCCTCGTAACCGGATGTCACGGTCGCGTGACTGTCCGTTATGGGGTGGTCCATCGCCATCCGTCGGCCTTGAACCCGTGAGGGGTCAATTTTGGCGGTTTGGTCGATAGGGCTGGACGGATGGTGTAGTTGTAGACACCAGGACAAGCCGTTCGTCCTATAACCGACTCGGCCCGTCTATGCCATTTCGGGCATCGCGGGCCAAGGTGCAGAATTTGAAGGATAGAACCGCCCTGGTTCGGTTCTCCCGAGGAGGCCGCTCATGACCGCTCGTACCCCTGATGCTGAGCCCCTGCTGACGCCGGCAGAGGTTGCCACCATGTTCCGCGTGGACCCGAAGACGGTCACCCGCTGGGCCAAGGCCGGCAAGCTGACGTCGATTCGCACGCTCGGCGGTCACCGCCGTTACCGTGAGGCGGAGGTGCGCGCTCTGCTGGCCGGGATTCCCGCCCTCACCGCCCTCCAGCGGTCACTCGTCCCCTCGTCTCTGCCGACCGTGCCGGGACTGGAGGCGGCCGTCTACTACCACACCGCCTCGCCCGA
>NZ_JBEPAK010000182.1:0-14379 GCF_040298565.1 Kitasatospora sp. NPDC001539
ATTCCTATATAACCCCCCACCGCCACCAAACGAGTCTGGCCCCACCGCGCGCGCGGTGGGGCCAGACCCCAACATCTTCATCAGGCTTCTAGGCCACGCCCACCCGCCGCCCGCCGGCCCCTCCCGGGGCGCGCCGCGAGCGGCACCTCCTGACCGCCTGACGAAACCCTCACACCGAAGGGCCCGGCTGCCACCGGGCCCTTCGGTGTCTCCGGGGGAGGGGCGGCGCTCGCGGCGGCCCGCGCTACGCGGTTGCGGGGCGTGCGACCGGGGTGCGGCGGTCCCGTCCGCGGTGCCCGCCGTCCGGGGCGGCGTCAACCCGGCACGTCCCCCGGAGACTTCGCGCGCCGGCGGCCGCGGGCCCGGCGGACGGATCGGTGCCGGTGGCGGCTCGGAGGACCAGGAGGTCAGGGCGGCCCACCCGCCGCCGTGTCCGGCTTCCGCACGGACCCGAGCGTCCTCATGCCATGTCCGTGTACGGGCATATGCTCAAGGGGCGAAGCCGACTCCCCATCCGGCTTCGGCCCTCCCTCGACCCAGGAGCAGTATGTCGACCGCCGCCCGCCGGGCCTTCTTCGACCGGACGCACACCGACGACCTGATCGCGTTCCTCGGCACCTCGCCGTCCCCGTACCACGCGGTCGCGAGTGCGGCCGAGCGCCTGGAGAAGGCGGGGTTCCGTCAGGTCGCCGAGACGGACGCCTGGGACGGGGCGGCCGGGGGGCGCTACCTGATCCGCGGCGGCGCGCTGATCGCCTGGTACCTGCCGGAGGGGGCCGGTCCGGAGACGCCGTTCCGCATCGTCGGCACCCACACCGACTCGCCCAACCTGCGGGTCAAGCCGCTGCCGGACACCGGCTCGGCGGGCTGGCGGCAGGTCGCGGTCGAGATCTACGGCGGGGTGCCGCTGAACACCTGGCTCGACCGCGACCTCGGGCTGTCCGGAAGACTCGCCCTCCGGGACGGAAACGAGCGGCTCGTCCAGTTGGACGAGCCGCTGCTGCGCGTGCCGCAGCTCGCCATCCACCTGGACCGCCAGGTCAACGACGGCATGAAGCTCGACCGGCAGCGCCACGTCACCCCGATCTGGGGGCTCGGCCCGGTGGACGAGGGATCGCTGATCGCCTACGTCGCCGAGCGGGCCGGGCTGGCCGTCGAGGACGTGATCGGCTGGGACCTGATGACCCACGACGTCCAGCCGCCCTCCTACCTGGGGCGCGACCAGGAACTGCTGGCCGCCCCGCGGTTGGACAACCTGCTGTCGGTGCACGCGGCCACCGCGGCGCTCGCCGCCGTCGCCACCGCCGCCGCCGAGGGCGCCGGCGAGCTGCCGTACATCCCGGTGCTGGCCGCCTTCGACCACGAGGAGACCGGCAGCGAGTCCGACACCGGCGCGCAGAGCCCGCTGCTCGGCAACGTCCTCGACCGGACCATCCACGCCCGCGGCGGCAGCCCGGAGGACCGGGCCCGGGCGCTGGCCGGCACCGTCTGCCTCTCCTCGGACATGGGCCACGCCGTGCACCCCAACTACACCGAGCGGCACGAGCCGGGGCACCACCCGATGCCCAACGGCGGCCCGATGCTGAAGGTCAATGTCAACAACCGCTACGCGACCGACGGCGTCGGCCGGGCGGTGTTCGCCGCCGCCTGCGAGAAGGCCGGCGTGCCGTGGCAGACCTTCGTCTCCAACAACGCCATGCCCTGCGGGACGACCATCGGCCCGATCACCGCGGCGCGACTGGGGATCCGGACGGTGGACTGCGGCATCGCGGCGCTGTCCATGCACTCGGCGCGCGAGCTGTGCGGAGCCGAGGACCCGTACCTGCTGGCGAGCGCGATCAAGGCGTTCCTGGAGGGCTGAGCAAGGCGTTCCCGGAGGGCTCGGGCCCGACGGAAGGGGCGGGGCCCGGCGTTCGTGCCGGGCCCCGCCCCTGTTCCGTCCGGTCGGTCACTCCATGCCGGCCAGGACCAGCGGCAGGCGGCGGGCGCCGTCGGCGACCAGCTTCACCGGCACGCCCCAGTCCTGCTGGTGCACGTGGCAGGCCGGGTACTCGATGTCCGGGGCGTCGTCGCAGGAGGCCGCCATCGCGGAGACGTGCAGCACGCCCTCGGTGACCCGGTCGGAGAGCACCAGCTCGCGGGAGAGGGCCGAGTCCGCCCCGGCGCCGGAGACCAGCAGCTCGGGCGGGGTGGAGCTGACCAGCAGCCGGGTGGACGGGCCGTAGCGCTCGTCGAGCTTCTGGCCGCTCGGGGCCTCGAAGACGACGTCCAGCCGGAAGGCGCCGGGCGCCACCTCGGTGGCCGCGCGCTGGGTGCGGTGCGCCACGGACTCGACCTGGACGGCCTCCTCGGGCAGCCGCAGCCTGGTCAGCCGGTGCCGGGCCGACTCCACGACCACGATGTCGCCGTCCACCAACACCGCCCCGGAGGGCTCGCGCAGGTCGGTGGCGAGGGTGGTGACCTCGCCGGTCGCCGGGTCGAAGCGGCGCAGCGCGTGGTTGTAGGTGTCCGCGACGGCGACCGAGCCGTCCGGCAGCACGGTGACGCCCAGCGGGTGCTGGAACAGTGCCTGGTCGGCGGCGCCGTCGCGGTGGCCGAAGTCGAACAGGCCGGTGCCGACGGCGGTGTGGACCGTCGCGGTTCCACGTGAAACCCAGCGGAGCGCCGAGGTCTCGGAGTCCGCCACCCAGAGCCGCTCGCCGTCCGCGGAGACCGCCAGCCCGGAGGGCTGGGCGAACCAGGCCTCCGCGACCGGGCCGTCCACCAGGCCCTCGTTGGTGGTGCCGGCCGCCACGCCGACCGTGCCGGCGGCCGGGTCGTAGGCCCACAGCTGGTGCACGCCGGCCATCGCGATCCAGAGCCGGCCGTCGAACCAGGCGACGTCCCACGGCGAGGAGAGGTCCACCTCGCGGGCCGGGCCCTCGGTGGCCGAGCCCTGCCACCACTGACGGCCGGTGCCGGCCAGGGTGGTCACGCTGCCGTCGGCCAGCCGGACGCCGCGCAGCGCGTGGTTCACGGTGTCGGCGACGACCACGTCGTAGTCGTGGCCCTCCGGCAGCAGCGCGAGGCCCTGGGGCTCGCTGAACCGGGGGCTGGTGCCGTCCACCAGACCGCGCTCACCGTCGCCGATCCGGCGCACCACCGTCTCGCCGTCCTCGGCCAGTTCGACCAGCGAGTGGTGGCCGGAGTCGGCGACCAGGAAGTGGCCGTTCGCCAGCCGGACGGCCTTGCCCGGGAACTTCAGGTCCCCGGCGGTCGGCTCGGGCGCCACGTACGGGCCGTCGCCGCGGCGCAGCGTGCCCTTGGCGGCGTGCTCGGCCTCGAGCTCCTCGACCAGCCGGGCGATCGCGTGGGCGTGGCCCTCGCCGGCGTGCTGGGCGACCACGTACCCCTCCGGGTCGATCACCACCAGCGTCGGCCAGGCCCGCACCGCGTACTGCTTCCACGTCGCCAGGGCCGGGTCGTCCAGCACCGGGTGGTGCACCTCGTACCGGGCGACGGCGTCCACCACGGCCTGGTGGTCGGCCTCGTGCACGAACTTCGGCGAGTGCACCCCGACGATCACCACGGTGTCGCGGTGCTTCTCCTCCAACTCCCGCAGCTCGTCCAGGACGTGCAGACAGTTGATGCAGCAGAAGGTCCAGAAGTCTAGTACGACACACTTACCTCGCAGGTCGGCAAGCTTGAGTTCCTTGCCGCCTGTGTTGAGCCATCCACCAGCGCCTACCAGCTCGGGGGCGCGGACACGTGCACGAGAAGCCATGCCCCAATCAAACCTCACGAGCGGTGTCCGCATTCCGGGCGTCCCGGGTCAGGTGGCTGCTGCGCGTGCGGGGCTGGTCTCGACGATCTCCCGAGCGACCAGGAGCGGGGTGTCCGCCCAGCCGAGTAGTGCCTTGGTGATGGCGACTGCCGGAACGATGCTCGTTCCACTCTCGACCAGTAGGGTCTGCACCGCATCCATGCCTTCGCTCGCGAGCACGGGACGACACTCTTCGACCAGCGCGGTCCACTGCGCGGCTACTTCAGGCCGTAGCCCGGCGACGTTCTCGAACATGGCATCTCCTCGCATCATGAGGCATGGCCCCGAAGGGCCGTTGACCGGCCCACAGCGAGGAGCCATGCCCTACGCGAGGATCTTTCCAAGCCCCGGGCCGAAACGCTGTTGGTTTTCCGGCTGCGAGAGTCGAGAGCCAATTACGGGCGATCCTGAGCCCGGCCTCCCGTCACGGGAATGACAGCGGATGGGTCTAACCGAGGTAGGGAGATGTCCGCTGCTCAAGGAAGTGCCGAAGCCGTAGGTGCTGGGTGTGGTGCATTGGCAGGTCGGCGATCTCCTCGGGGAGGACGAAGCGGAGGTCCGTGGACTCGTCGGAGATGCGCAGCGTGCCGCCCGTCACCCGGGCGGTGAAGCAAACGTTGAACTGCTGCCGCACCTCGCCGTCGGAGTAGGCGACGACGTGACGTGGGTCGGTGTACGTGCCGACCAGGCCGGTGAGCTCGACTTCCAGGCCGGTCTCCTCGAAGACCTCTCGCACGGCCGTGCCCGGAAGCGACCCGCCCAGATCCATCGTCCCGCCGGGCAGGGCGTACAGGCCGTTGTCGACCCGTCGCTGGAGCAGGATGCGCCCGGCCTCGTCCGTCACGACGGCGGACGCTGCGACCACCAGTCGGTTGGGCTTGGGGGCGTCGGGGTCGTCGTAGTACTCGGTCCGTGCCACGGATCAGCTCTCCTCGACCGGTCGGGCGGTGCTCCACACCGCATTTCACCCCCGGCGCTACGAGGAGTGACGACGATGAAGGAGTCATGACGTACCGTGATGGCTCCCGCGTTCGCTTCTCTCCGTTCGCTGCGGCTCTGACTGTCTGGAGCGCAAGCCCTTTCAGTGGTGGTTTGGTGTTCGGGACGTCGATCCTGGCTTCCCTTAGAAATCTCTCTGGTGTGTTGAGAAGAGGCGTCAAAACACCAAACCACCATCGGCCCCGCCGTGGCGGCGGAGGCTATTCCTTGATCTCGGCCCACTTGATGCGGACCCGCTGCTCCGGGATGAAGCGCTTCCCGCGTTCGCCCTTGCTGATGAACACGCCGTCTATGGCCAGGGACAGGCGGTCCCGCTTCTCATCCTGCGTCGAAGCCTCCCACGCCGGGTACAGCAATTCGCTGTCCAGCATCGGAGTGATGTCGATGGCGGGGAGTGGGATGTTGGCGAGGTCGGCGCGCAGACCGTCGATGCGGCTCTGGAGCCGGGTGGCGAGGCGGTCGTAGCGGTCGAGTGCGCCGGGGCGGTCGAACTCGCCACGGACGTAGCGTGCGTCTTCCAGGTCAGCCAACCGGGCTTCCTGGTCAGTGATCTCGTCGGCTACGGCGTCTCGCTTGGCGAAGGTCTCGGGGTCGGTTCGCTTCACCCATCGGTCAGCGATCGTCACCAACAGGGGGTCATCCAACTCCAGTGCGGGAAGCAGGGAGAGGAACCGCTCGGACACGTAGGCGTCCACTCGGTCGGCCATGGCGCTGGCACCGGGGCACTGATTGCCCGCTCGGCGGGCCATGCACTGGTAGCTGTTGCCGACCTTGTGCATCCGGCGACCGCACCCGGGTACGTCGCAGAAGATCAGGCTGGTGAGCAGCGCGGTGCCGTTCGGCTTCGGCATCCGCTTGCCCGCGTGGGCGCGGGTCCTGGATTCGAGCTGCCGGATGATCCGCTCGCGCTCGCCGACCGTGATGATTCCTTCGCCGATGCTGACGGTGTCCAACGTCTCGGGGTCCCGGTAGGGGAACACGCGGCTGGTGAACTTGCGGCTGCCGTCCTCGGCTTCGATGGCTTCGGTCTCCGGCATGAGTCCGGCGAAGGCAGGCGACTTGACCAGGTTCATGATGCTCGCGGCGTTCCACTGGCCGCCCCGGGCCGAGGGGATGTCGTACTCGTTGAGCAGCCGGGCGATCTGGACCAGGGACTTGCCGGCCAGCGCGTCATCCGCGATGAGGCGGGCGTAGACGGCCGTCTCGGGGTCGTGCACCAGCTTCTTCGTGGTGGGGTCGACCAGCAGCCCGTACGGGGGCTGTCCGCCGACCCACTGGCCCTGTCGGCGCAGGTGTCGCTTCGCGTGGGCCACGCGGGTGCCGAGGTTCTTTGACTCGGAGCGGGCGAGTTCGGCGAGCATGGCGACGACCATGCGGGCTGAGTCGTTCGAGGTGTCGAGTCCGTCGACGACGGAGACCAGGCGGCCGCCCGCCTTCTCGATGTCGTCCAGGACCTTGCCCACTTGGCCGATGCCCTTGCGGGACAGCCGGTCGAGCTTCCAGACGATCAGGGTCCCGACGACTCCCGCAGTCACGGAGGCAAGGGCGGAATCGAAGCCCTTGCGCTCGACGTCCTTGAAGCCGGAGCGCCCCCGGTCGATGTGGACCTTGCGGACCGTCAGGCCGTTTCGTTCGGCCCAGGCGCGGCAGTCGGCTTCCTGCCGTTCGATCGCTGTCTTGCCGTCCCGGTCCAAGGACAGCCGGAGGTACAGGTCACACAGGGTGTGGTGGTGCACGTACGCCCCCTCTGGAGTTCCCTACATTGTGTAGGACTTCCAGAAGTTCAGGATGGTGATCTTGCCCCGGAAGTCGGCGAGGGTGAGCTCCTTGCCGCCGGTGTTCAGCCAACCGCCTGCCCCGACCAGTTCGGGGGCGCGTACGCGTGCACGAGATGCCATGCCTGTATCCAACCCCATCGGTGGCGGTGGGCATTCCGGGGCGGGTGGGGAAGGGGCGAGGCGGTGGAGGTCGAGGCGGTCGGTGGCGGGTCGGCTGGGCGGTGCGGTGGGGGCCCGGGCCCGCGGGGCCTGCGGGGCGCGGGCTACGGCCGGGGGAGGTCCGCCTGCCAGCGGGTCTCGCCGTCCTGGGTGCGGGGCGTGGGGTGCAGGCCCAGGGCGCGGGCGACGCGGGCGGAGGCGTGGTGGTCGGGGTGGATGTGGGCGGTGACGGTGGTGGTGCCGAGGGCGGTCAGGTGGGCGAGGAGGGCGCGGGCGGCCTCGGTGGCGAGGCCGCGGCCCTGCCAGGGGGTGCCGACCACCCAGGCGAGTTCGGCGGCCCCGGCACGGACGGTGGTCTGGACGTAGCCGGTCAGGGCGCCGTCGGCGCGCAGCCGCAGGACCCAGTTGCCCCACTGCTCGGCCGGGTCGGGGGAACCGGCGGCGAGCCGGGCGCAGCGGGCGCGCTGCTCCTCGGGGGTGGCCGGGCGGCCGCCGGTGAAGGCGTGCAAAGCGGGGTCGGCGAGGGCGGCGGCCAGTTCGTCGGCGTGCTCGGGGCCGATCGGCAGGAGGTCGAGGCGCTCGCTGCGGAGCGGAGCGAGGAGGTCGGGGTGCATGGCGGTATTGAACGCGGGTGCGCGCCGGTACTTCCCGCCGGGTGGGGGGTCGGGTCGAATGGGGTCCGACATCCGACGACGGAGGAGACTGTGGTGCGGTACTTGGTCAGGGAGAAGCTGTTCGCGGTCGGCGACGACTACTGGATCGAGGACGACCGGGGCGAGAAGGCGTACCTGGTCGACGGCAAGGTGCTGCGACTGCGGCACACCTTCGAGCTGAAGGACGCGCACGGCCGGGTGGTCGCGGTGGTGAAGGAGAAGATGCTCACCGTCCGCGACGCGATGCGGATCGAGGACGCCGACGGCGAGACGGTCGCGACCGTGCGGGAGAAGCTGTTCACCCCGTTCCGGGACAAGTACCTGGTGGAGCTGGCCTCGGGTGGCGAGCTGAAGATCCACGGCGACCTGATCGACAAGGACTACCGGATCGAGAACGACCACGGCAACGAGCTCGCCCGGATCTCGCGCAAGTGGTTCCGGATCCGCGACACCTACGGCGTGGAGATCGCGGACGGCGCCGACACCGGGCTGCTGCTCGCCGTCGCGGCCTGCGTGGACCACCTGGCGGCCGAGGAGGACTGAGCCTCCGGGCGCCCGTGCCCGGGCTGCACCGGGTGCGGCGCGCCGCCGAGGACGTGCTCCCGCCCCCAGGCCCCCAGCGGCGACAGCGCCGCGTTGAGGCGCCGCCCCGCCTCGGTCAGCGCGTACTCGACCCGGGGCGGCACCTCCTGGTACGCCTGCCGGTGCACGATGCCGTCCGCCTCCAGCTCGCGCAGGTGGGCGGCCAGCACCTTCTCGGTGATCCCCGGCACCAGCCGGCGCAGCTCGCCGAACCGGCAGTCCGGACGCTCGCCCAGGGCCCAGAGGATCAGCACCTTCCACTTGCCGCCGATCACGTCCATCGCGGCGTCGATCCCGCAGACGTACGAGCCCGGCCTCCGCACCGTCGCCATGCCCACCCCTTCCGACCTCGATGCTCACCCCAGGGTAACCACCCACTTCGAAGTGCGTACTTGATCGTTCCGGCAGCCAGCGCGGAGGCTGATCGGCATGACCACGAACGCAGTCGAGGAAATCCGCCGGACCCCGCCGACCCCGCTGACCCTGCTCGGCCTGGGCGCGATGGGCACCGCGCTGGCCGGGGCCTGGCTCACCGCCGGGCACCCGCTGACCGTCTGGAACCGCACCGCCGCCCGCGCCGACGGCCTCGCCGTCCGCGGCGCCACCGTCGCCGCCACCGCAGCCGAGGCCGTCGCGGCCAACCGGCTGGTCGTCGTCTGCCTGCTCGACGACGCCTCCGTGGACGAGGCACTGGCCGACGTCGACCTGACCGGCAAGGACCTGGTCAACCTGATCACCAGCACCCCCGAGCAGGCCCGGGCCCGGGCCGCCTGGGCCGCGCGCCGCGGCGCCCGCTACCTGGACGGCGGGATCATGGCCGTTCCGCCGATGATCGGCGTCCCGGCGACCGGGGCGTACGTCTTCTACAGCGGCTCCGCCGACCTGTTCGAGGAGCACCGGGCGACCCTCGCCGCCCCGGCCGGCACCCGGTACGTGGGCGAGGACGCCGGGTACGCGGCGCTGCACGACGTGGCGCTGCTCAGCGCGATGTACGGGATGTTCGCCGGGGTCGCGCACGCCTTCGCCCTGGTCCGCGGCGAGGCCGTCGCGCCGGGCGACCTGGCGCCGCTGCTCAGCGAGTACGTGACGGCGATGTCCGGGAGCATCGCCACGACCGCCGAGCAGTTGGAGAGCGGCGACTACACCAAGGACGTGGTGTCCAGCCTGGCGATGCAGGTCGCGGGCAAGGGCACGCTGCTGCGCACCGCCGAGGAGCAGGGGGTGAGCCCGGAACTGCTGGAGCCCTACTTCCGGCTGATGGAGCGTCGGTTGGAGATCGGCAGCGGCGAGGAGGACCTGACCGGGGTGGTCGACCTGCTGCGGCGGTGAGGGGCGGCCGGTAACGTACCGGCATGGCTGACCTTGAAGAACGCGCCAACGTCGTCGCGTCCGGCTCCCGGTGGAACGGTTCGGGGGCGGGTGTCCGACGGCGCCGCCCCGCCGACCTCGCCGACTGCGTCCGGGTGCTGGCCGACGTCCACGCCGTCGACGGCTACCCCGCCGACTGGCCCGAGCGGCCCGCCGCCTGGCTCACCCCCGACGGCCTGCTGGCCGCCTGGGTCGCCGAGGCGGAGGGCCGGATCACCGGGCACATCGGGCTCGCCCGCAGCGCGCCGGGCGACGCCGCCCCCGGTCTGTGGGGGCTGCGGACGGGCGGGCGCCCGGAGCTGACCGCGGTGATCGGCCGGCTGTACGTCGCCCCGACGGCGCGCGGCCACGGCACCGGCGCCCACCTGCTGGCGCGCGCCGTGGTGCACGCGCGGGCGCTCGGGCTGCACCCGGTGCTCGACGTACTGTCCACCGACACCGCCGCCGTGGCCCTCTACCGGCGCCTCGGCTGGACCCTGCTGGGCAGCGGCGAGCAGCGCTGGGCCTCGGGCCGTACGGTCCTCGTCCACTGCTTCGCCGCGCCGCGGGCCGAGCCCTCCCGACCGGCCGAGCGCTCCGGAGCGGCCGAGCCTTTCCGAGCGGCCGAGCCTTCCCGAGCGGCCGAGCGCTGACCTGCCGGGCGCCGGCGCCGGCGCGGGCGCCCCGGACCGCGGGTGACGTCAGGCCGCCGAGCGCTCGGCGGTCGGGCGGCGCCGCAGGCCCGGGGTGGTGAGGGCCGGCGGCTGCCAGGCGCCGTCGGCCCGGTAGAGGTCCGTGCCGGGCGGGACGACGGCGTCGATCCGGTCCAGCACGGCGTCGTCCAGGACGAGGTCGGCGCCCTCGAGGGCGGACTCCAGCTGCTCCATGGTGCGCGGGCCGATGATCACCGAGGTGACCGCCGGGTGGGCCAGCGGGAAGGCCACGGCCAGCTCGGGCAGGGTGCGGCCGAGCTCCTCGGCGAGCTCGGTGAAGGCCTCGACCGCGTCCAGCTTGGCGGCGGTGGCGGGCAGCGCCGGGTCGAAGCGGCCCGGGTTGAGGGCGGCCCGGCCGCGGCCGAGGTCGATCTCCCGGCCCTTGCGGTAGCGACCGGTGAGGAAGCCGCCGGCCAGCGGCCCCCAGGTCAGCGCGCCCATGCCGAGCCGCTGGACCACCGGCAGCACGTCCCGCTCCACCCCGCGGGCGAGCAGCGAGTACGGCGGCTGCTCGGTGCGGAAGCGCGGCAGGGCCCGGCGCTCGGCGACGTGGTGGGCGTCCGTGATCTGCTCGGCGGGGAAGGTCGAGCAGCCGAAGGCCCGGATCTTCCCGGCCCGGACGAGGTCGCCGAGGACGGCGAGGGTCTCCTCGATGTCCGTGGTGTGGTCGGGCCGGTGGATCTGGTAGAGGTCGATCCAGTCGGTGCGCAGCCGGCGCAGGCTCTCCTCGACCTCGCGGACGATCCAGCGCCGGGAGTTGCCGCCCCGGTTGCGGCCCTCGCCCATCGGGAAGTGCGCCTTGGTGGCGAGCACGACGTCGTCCCGGTCGCCGCGGGCGGCCAGCGCCTTCCCGACGATCTCCTCCGACTCGCCGGCCGAGTAGATGTCGGCGGTGTCGAGGAAGTTGATGCCCCGGTCCAGCGCGGTGCCGATGATCCGGGCGCAGTCGTCGTGGTCCGGGTTGCCGATCGCGCCGAACATCATCGTGCCGAGGCAGTAGGCGCTCACCTCGATGCCGGTGCCGCCGAGGACGCGGTAGCGCATGGTCGTGCTCCCTGGTGGTGGTGGGTCGGTGGTGCGGTGACGGGTCAGAGGCTAGGAGTTGGAGTGCGCTCCAGGGCAAGGGCGGCGCGGGATCCCTCGGGCGGGGGAGCCGGATCGTCATCCCGGCGGAGGCCGGGGTGCGGCGGCGCGGGCGAGCCTGGGGGCCATGACGGAACGAGGGTGGGTCAACGGCGGTCGGGCGGCGGTGGGTTGGGGGGTCGGTTACGCCGCGTTCGGGGTGGGCTGCGCGCTGAGCGGGACGGCGCTGTGGGGCGCCCGCTGGGCGGGGTGGCTGGTCACTGCCGTGGGCCTGGCGGCGGCTGCGGCCGGGTGGTCGGCTGCGGCCGGGTGG
Organism: Kitasatospora sp. NPDC001539; assembly: GCF_040298565.1. NCBI lineage: Bacteria > Bacillati > Actinomycetota > Actinomycetes > Kitasatosporales > Streptomycetaceae > Kitasatospora > Kitasatospora sp. NPDC001539. The sequence goes on from NZ_JBEPAK010000182.1 coordinate 11,430, forward strand.
TCGGCTGCCCGGCCGCGGTCGGCGGGGTGGTCGCAGGACCGGTCGGCGCGTTGGCCGACCCGGGTGCTGTGGGTGCTGTGCGGGCTGGCCGTGCTGGCGGCCTGGAGCCTGCTGATGGACGTGGTGACGCTGGTGTTCGGGCAGGGCGTGGACAGCGTTCCGGACGCGGTGCAGAAGGTGCTGGCGGCGGCGGGGGCAGTGCTGCTGGCCGGTGCCGCCCGCTCCCGGCGGGGCCCGATCGCGGTCGGGGCGCCGCCGGCCGGTCCGTCGGGGAGTGCCGCGGCGTCGGCTCCGGCGGTCGTCCAACTAGCCGCCTGGGCAGGGACCTTGGCCTTCGTACCGTACGTGGTGATGAAGCTGGTCTGGGCGTTCGGCGGCTCCTTCGCCGGGGTCAGCGGTGACGAGGTGTACGCCGGTTACGTGCACAACGGCTCCTCCGGGATCTGGCTGACCCTGGAGTCCTGGGGGCTGGACGGCACCGTGCTGCTGGCGGCGGTCGGGGTGTTCCTGCTGTGGGGGCTGGTCCGGCCGTGGGGGCAGGTCTTCCCGCGCTGGACCCTGCCGTTGCGCGGCCACCGGGTGCCCCGCTGGCTGCCGCTCACCCCGGCGCTGCTGGGCGCGGCCACGCTGGCGCCGTACGGGCTGGTCGGGATCGGCTACCTGGCGCTGTGCAGCGCGGGTGTGGTCGGCATCCGGCGGGGCGAGTTCGCGACGACCGCCCAGACGCTGCAGGTGGCGTGGGTGGGGGCCGGGGCCTTCGCCGGGTACGGGGTGGCGCTGGCGGTGGCGGCCCGCTGGTACTGGCGGCGGACGGGCGGGTGAGCGGGACCCCGGGGCGGCTCCGGCCGGGACGGCTTTTGCTGGAGCGGCAACAAAGCTTGCCGGTTCCGTGGGCCCGGCCGCAGCCTGGCGTCGGAGGTGAACGCCATGAGCGGAACGAGGAGGACGGCGCGCCACGACGCGGTGGTGGTCGGCGCGGGCGCGGCGGGACTGAACGCGGCCCTGGTGCTGGGCCGGGCCCGGCGGCGGGTCGCGGTGGTGGACGCGGGTGAGCCGCGCAACGCCCCCGCCGCCCACCTGCACGGCTACCTGAGCCGGGACGGCATGCCCCCGGCGGCCCTGCTGGCGGTCGGGCGCGAGGAGGTCGCCCGGTACGGGGTGGAGCTGATCGACGGGCGGGTCGAGCACATCGAGCCCGCCGGGGAGACCGGGCCCGGCTTCGCGGTGCACCTGGCCGGCGGGCCGGTGCTGCACGCCCGCCGGCTGGTCGTGGCCAGCGGGCTGCGCGACGGACTGCCGGAGCTGCCGGGCCTGGCCGAGCGGTGGGGCCGCGACGTGCTGCACTGCCCGTACTGCCACGGCTGGGAGGTCCGCGACCGCCCGCTCGGCGTGCTCGGCACCGATCCGGGGTCCGTCGACCAGGCGCTGCTGCTGCGGCAGTGGTCCGCGGACGTGGTGCTGCTCGCGCACTCCCTGGTGCTGACCGGCGCCGACCGCGAGCGGCTCGCCGCCCGGGGCGTCGGGGTGGTCGAGGGCAGGGTCGTCCGGCTGGTCGCCGACGCCGACGCGGACGGCGACGGCGGACGGTTGCACGGCGTCGAGCTCGCCGACGGACGGGTGGTCCCGCGCGAGGCGGTGTTCGTCTCCCCTCGGCCGGCGCCCCGGGACGCGCTGCTGTCCGGCCTCGGCTGCGCGCGGGACGACCACGGCTGGGTCACCACCGACCGGACGGGCCGCACCAGCGTGCCCGGCGTCTGGGCGGTCGGCAACGTCGCCGACCCGCGCGCCCAGCTGGTCACCGCCGCCGGGGCGGGCGCCGCGGCCGCCTTCGCGCTGAACCACGACCTGGTGGCGGAGGAGGTCGAGCGGTCGGTCGCCCGACACCGCGCGTCCGGCGCCGCCGTACCCGCCTGAGCGGGAAGCTTTCGTCAACCCACCACTGGAGGAGCCCCGTGTCCTCGCACCAGCAGAACCAGCCGAACCAGCACCAGCAGCACCAGCCCGCCCACGCCCACGCCCACGCCCACGCCCACGCGCACGCGCACGGCCACGGCCACGCCCCCGCCGCCGACCTCGACTGGGACGCCCTCGCCGCCTACCTGGAACAGGAGGCCGACCTGCGCGCCGGAGCCGTCACCGAGGCCGCGCGCTGGCTGGCCGGCCTGGCCGGCGAGGGCGCCGTCCGCAGGGTCCTCGACGTCGGCAGCGGCCCCGGGGTGATCGCCGGGATGCTCGCCGACGCCTTCCCGGCGGCCGAGGTGGTCGCCGTCGACCAGTCGCCCGCCCTGCTGGAACGCGCCCGAACCCGCTCCGGCGGCCGACTGCGCACCCAACAGGCCGACCTGCCCGCCGAGTTCGGCAAGCTCGGCGAGGCCGACCTGATCTGGTCCGGCAACGCGATCCACCACCTCGGCGACCAGCAGGCCGCGCTCACCGCCCTCGGCGAGCGACTGCGCCCCGGCGGCCTGCTCGCCGTCGCCGAGAGCGGTCTGCCGCCGCGCTTCCTGCCCCGGGACTTCGGTCTCGGCCGGCCCGGCTTCCAGGCCCGGCTGGACGCGGCCCACGAGGACGGCTTCAGCGCGATGCGTGCCGAACTGCCCGACGCCACCGAGGAGGTCGAGGACTGGCCGGCCATGCTGCGCCGGGCCGGACTCACCCCCAGCGGCACCCGCACCTTCCTGGTCGACCACCCGGCGCCGCTCGCCCGCCCCGTCCGCGAGTACCTGCACGCCCAGCTGGACCGCCGCCGTGACCAACTGGCCGAGGTGCTCACCGCGGAGGACCGCGCCACCCTGGACGCGCTGCTCGACGAGGACGCGCCCACCGGCATCCTCAACCGTCCGGACGCCTTCTACCTCTCGGCGATGACCGTCCACACCGCCCGCAGGCCCTGACCTGGCCCCGGGCCGCCACCCGAGCCGCCCCGCCGCCGCGCTTCCGAGGCCGCGGC
>NZ_JBEPAK010000183.1:0-14371 GCF_040298565.1 Kitasatospora sp. NPDC001539
GGCGGCAGTGGTCATCGGTAGACGCCGGCGGCAGTGGTCGGCGGCAGCGGTCGAACGGTCGAGAGGGCGGGAGCAGACATGAAGGCGGTCACCGTATCATTAGCCGTTCTCGAAGTCCTTCTCGGAGACCGTCGTGCGGCCGCGGGCGGGGTCGTTGAGCGACACCCTGCCGTTGCTGAAACCGGTGACGACGACGGTGTGTTCGGCGGGCCCGGCGTACGGGACGCTCCGTCCGTCGTAGGCCGTGTAGGTGGTCGTCGCGAGGTGACGCCACAGGTAGTCCACCCAGACGATCGCCGGGTGGCCGGCCGCCAGGTGCTCCTTGAGCGTCGCCGTGGGGACGTCCTGGCCGTCCTCCAGCACGGTGAGCCCGTAGCCGCGGGCGGCCTTCGCCACCGGCGGATGGTAGACGCCGAACCCGGTGCCGTCCTCCTCCGAGCCGTCCGGGTCGCCGACGAAGGCCTCGAAGGGGTCGCCGGACAGCGGGCCGGAGTGGCCGAACTCGGGGTGCGCCAGGTCGACGCCGATCCGGTCCAGCACCTCCTGGTCGTCCGTGGTCACACCCCGCGCGGCCAGGACCATGCGCAGTGCGGCGGCCTCGCAGTCGTCGTTGAGCTGCTGGCTGTAGTAGGGGACGCTCGCGGCGGTCGGCGTGACCGCCGTGGCAGCGGTGACCGCCGTGGCCGCCGTGACCGCGTCGGCCGGGGTGGCGGTGGCGCCCACGGCGGGGCCGGCGCCGGCCGAGAGGACCAGGCCGGCCAGCGCGGCGAGCCAGGACAGGCGCGCACGTGGTGAAGTGATCGTCATGGCCATGAAGCTACGAACGTTCGTCGCGCTCCGCAGCCGGGGGACCGCGATCAGGTGACGGGGCGTGAGCTCTACCGCCGGTACGCCCCGGCCCGGGCGGCCGCCTCGGCGGCGGCCGCGGCGCGGTCCGCGGCAGGTTCGTCCAGTGGCTCGGCGGTGGTGAGCATCCGGTAGTAGAGCGGCGCCGAGACGGCCCGGATCACCTCCGACGGGTCGGTTCCCGGCGGGAGCTCCCCGCGCTCGACCGCCTCGGCGACGCACGGCGCCCACTCCTCGACCCGGCGCCGGTAGAACAGCCGCAGGGCTTCGGCCGTTCCCGGATCGCCGTCGGCCGCCGCGATCACCGCCCGGAACAGCGCGCCCTGCCGGGGGTCGGCGAGGGTGCGCTGGACGAGCCGGGCGTTGGCCCGCAGGTCCTCGCCGAGCGTGCCGCTGCGGGTGCGCGGCAGCGACTGCTCGGCCATGTCGGTGAGCAGGTCGGCGACCAGGGCGGTGGTGCTGCCCCAGCGGCGGTAGACGGTGGTCCGGCCGACTCCGGCCCGCTGGGCGATGTCGCCGAGGTCGAGTCCGCCGAAGCCGTGCTCGACGAGGGCGTCCTCGGCGGCCCGGAGGACGGCGGCGCGGACGCGGGCGGTGCGGCCGCCGGGGCGGAGCGTGCCGGGGGTGGAGGTCTCGACGGGCTCGGCAACCATTAACGGGAATCCTGTTCCATTAGCTGGCAGAGGTCTGCTAGGTTCGAGGCATCCTAACGGAATGGGAGTCCCATTAGGGGCTTCGAGGGGAGAAGACCGTCATGGCCACCACTGCCACCACCGCCACTGGCGCGCGCAGCACCGCCACCACGCCCGCCGCCGACATGGGGTACCGCCGGCTCGGCGCCTCCGGACTCAAGGTCTCCGCGCTGAGCCTCGGCACCGGCACCTTCGGCGGCCGGGGCCCGCTGTTCGGCGCCTGGGGCACCACCGACGTCCAGGAGGCCCGCCGCCTGCTCGACATCGCCCTGGACGCCGGAGTCACCCTCTTCGACACCGCCGACGTCTACTCCGACGGCGCCTCCGAGGAGGTGCTCGGCCAGGCCGTGCGCGGCCGGCGCGACCAGGTGCTGATCTCCACCAAGGCCGGACTGCCCCTCGGCGACGGCCCCCAGGACGCCGGTACCTCTCGAGCCCGGCTCATCCGGGCCGTCGACGACTCGCTGCGCCGTCTCGGCACCACCTACCTGGACCTCTTCCAGCTGCACGCCTACGACGCCGGCACCCCGATCGAGGAGGTCCTGGCCACCCTGGAGGAGCTGGTCCGCGCGGGCAAGATCCGCTACACCGGCGTGTCCAACTTCTCCGGCTGGCAGCTGATGAAGTCCCTCGCCCTCGCCGACCGCCACGGCCGCCCCCGGTACGCCGCCCACCAGGTCTACTACTCCCTCGTCGGCCGCGACTACGAGTGGGAGCTGATGCCGCTCGCCCAGGAGGAGGGCGTCGGCGCCCTGGTGTGGAGCCCGCTCGGCTGGGGCCGCCTCACCGGCCGGATCCGGCGCGGCCACCCGCTGCCGGCCGGCAGCCGGCTGCACGACACCGCCGACTACGGCCCGCCCGTCGAGGACGACCTGCTCCACCGGGTGGTCGACGCGCTGGACGGGATCGCCGCCGAGACCGGCCGCACCGTCCCCCAGGTGGCGATCAACTGGCTGCTGCGCCGCCCGACCGTCTCCTCGGTCATCATCGGCGCCCGCAACGAGGAGCAGCTCCGGCAGAACCTCGGCGCGGTCGGCTGGTCCCTGACGGAGGACCAGGTGGCCCGCCTGGACGCGGCCAGCGCCCGCACCGCCCCGTACCCGTACTTCCCCTACCGCCGCCAGGAGGCCTTCGCCCGCCTCAACCCCCCGCTCGCCGGCTGAACCCCGGGCTCACCACACCCGCCGGCCGCTGCCGCCCCCGGCGGTACCCGTCAACCGCCGCCGCGCCGCCCCTCCTCCGGGCGGTGCGGCGGCGGATCAGCCCTCCGGCGGCCCGGAGTGGGGGAGCATCGGGTGAGGGAGGAGACGCGTCGTGAGTACGGCACCCCGGGCCCCTGGTGACTACAGCACCGTCAGTGACCCCGAGCGGGCCCTGAAGTACGCGATCCGGCACATCGCCGGCGACCGCACCGAGATCATCGAGGGAGTCATCACCCCCGTGTCGTCGTCCTGGGCTCATGAGTCCGCCGCCGAGGTCGTGCGCCGGCAGCTCGCTCCCCGTCTCGACCAGCTCGGCCTGGTGGCCGGCTCCGGCGACCTGGACCTGCCCGGCAGCGAGAACTGGTACGTCCCGGACCTGGCCGTCGTCCCCGCCGACCTCGCCGCGAAGACCGAGGGCGCGCTGCTGCCGGACCAGACGCTCCTGATCGTCGAGGTCACTTCCCCGTCCAACGCGGAGACCGACCGCCTCGTCAAGCGCCGCCGCTACGGCCAGTACGGCGCTCCGCTCTATCTGCTCATCGACCGGCAGAACCGCACCTGCACGCTGTACAGCGAACCGACCCGTCCGGGCTACGCGGCGGAGAGCGGCCCGCACGCCTTCGGCACGCCGGTCCGGCTGCCGGCGCCCTTCGACCTCCGGCTCGACACCACCCGGCTGTAGCCGGCGGCCCGTCAGGAGCGTGCCGGTTCCTTGGGGCGGGCGTGCGCCGGGAGGCCGTTGGTGAGGTCCTCGACCAGGAGCCGCCAGGCGATGGCGTCGGCCGCGGTGCGCAGTCGGGGGCTGCGGGGGCGGCCGGCGTCGGCGTCGAGGCGGGCGTTGAGCCAGCCGGACCAGGCGCGGCCGAGGGCCTGCACCTCGCGGGTGCCGGCCTCGGTGTGGGTGAGCCGGTCGCCGTCGCGGACCAGGTAGCCCTCGGCGGCCATCCGGTCGAAGACCGGCTCCAGCACCTCGGGCGGCACCCGCTTGCGGGCGGCGATCAGGTCCAGCGAGGCGTACCCGACGGCCTTGGTGTGGCCGGCCACCTCCATCAGCGCCCAGGCGCCGGCCAGGTCCACCCGGGTGTCGGCGTCGCCGACGATGGTCCGTACCGTGTCCAGGTCGACACCGCGCACGAGCGTGCAGACGGCGTACTCCAGGTGCGGGTCGGAGTCGCTGGTCGTCGGCTGGGCGAAGCCCTCGCCCATGTCGGTGGAGCCGGCCCGGGTGGTGTCGCGCAGGGGCACCTGCTTGAGGAAGAGCGCGACCACGAAGCCGACCACGGCCACCGGGATCGTCCACAGGTACACCGTGTGCAGGGCGTCGGAGTACCCCTGGACGATCGGCGCGGCCTGCGCGGCGGGCAGCTGGTGCAGGCCCTGCGGGCTTTCGGCGGCCCGGGCGAGGGCGGCCGGGTCGGCGCCGGTGAGCCGGGCGGCGGAGGCGATGCCGTCGGCCAGGTCGTTCTTGAGGCTGTTGGCGTAGATGGTGCCGAACACCGCGGTGCCGAAGGAACTGCCGATGGTGCGGAAGAAGGTCACCCCGGAGGTGGCGGTGCCGAGGTCCGCGTAGTCGACGGTGTTCTGCACGGCGATGGTCAGCACCTGCATGCTCAGCCCGATGCCGACACCGAGCACGAACATGTAGAGCGAGGCCAGCGCGGTGCTGGTGCCGGGCTCCAACCGGGAGAGCAGGTACAGGCCGACGGCCATCACCAGGGTGCCGGCGATCGGGAACATCCGGTACCGGCCGGTCCTGCTGACCACGTTGCCGCTGGCGATGGAGGCGATCAGCAGGCCGATCACCATCGGCAGCATCCGCACGCCGGAGACCGTCGCCGAGTCACCGTCCACGTACTGCAGGAACGTCGGCAGGAAGGTGAGCGCGCCGAGCATCGCGAACCCGACGATGAAGCTGAGCACCGAGCAGACCGCGAACACCGGGTTGCGGAACAGCCGCATCGGCAGCATCGGTTGGGCCGCCCGGGTCTCCGCCCAGCAGAACAGCCCGAGCGCCACCGCACCGCCGGCGAACAGCCCGATGATCACGCCGGAGTCCCAGGCGTACTGGTTGCCGCCCCAACTGGTCGCCAGGATCAGGGCGCTGGCGCCGACCGCGACCAGCGCGATGCCCAGGTAGTCGATCACCGGTCGCACCGCCGCCCGCACCGACGGGATGGTCCGGGCGGCGGCCGCCACCACCACGACGGCGATCGGCACGTTGACGTAGAACGCCCAGCGCCAGGACAGGTGGTCGGTGAACAGCCCGCCCAGCAGCGGCCCGATCACCGTCGCCAGGCCGAACACGGCGCCGATCGCGCCCTGGTACTTGCCGCGCTCCCGCAGCGGGATGACGTCGGCGATCAACGCCATGGCCGTCACCATCAGGCCGCCCGCACCGATGCCCTGGAGGGCCCGCCAGGCGATCAGCAGGGTCATGTTCGTGGCCAGGCCGCACAGGAACGAGCCGGTGATGAAGACGATCGCCGAGAGCTGGAACAGCAGCTTGCGCCCGTACAGGTCGCCGAACTTGCCGGCCAGCACGGTGGCGACCGTCTCGGCCAGCAGATAGGACGTCACCACCCAGGACATGTGCGCGGCCCCGCCGAGGTCCGCGACGATGGTGGGCAGCGCGGTGCCGACGATGGTCTGGTCCAGGGCGGCCAGCAGCATGCCGAGCATGATGGTGGCGAAGACGACGTTCCGCTGCCGTACGTCGAGCACCGGCGGGGCGGAGGGCTGGGTCTCGGTGGCGACAGTCATGCGGCCAGCCTCGGGCGGGTCCGCGCCGGTCGCGATCCGGTTCGGCCGTTCGGGTGAGGGAGGCCCGGCCAGGGGGCCCGGTGGCGGTGGCGATCGGGCCGGGTGACGATGGGCCGGAGCCGAGGGCGTGTCCGACTGCCCGGCACGCCGGCCCCCGGACACCGGGAAGGGGCTCCCATGACCACCCAGTCCCCCCGCGACGCGGGGAAGCCCGAGCGACACGGCGCCTCCGCCGTGGGCGGACGGGCCGATGAACGGCGCTGGCGGGCGCTCACCGTGTGCCTGGTCGCCGGGTTCATGACCCTGCTGGACGTCAGCATCGTCAACGTCGCCCTGCCGACCGTCCGGGCCGGGCTGCACATGTCCGACAGCGGCCTGCAGTGGGTGCTCAGCGGCTACGCGCTCGCCTTCGGCCTGGTGCTCGTCCCGGCCGGGCGGCTCGGCGACGCCCGCAGCCGGCGGGCCGTCTTCCTCACCGGGCTCGCCCTGTTCACCCTGGCCAGCGCCCTCGCCGGGGCGGCGCAGAACCAGGAGTGGCTGGTGCTCGCCCGGCTGTTCCAGGGCGCGGCGGGCGGCGTGCTGGTGCCGCAGGTGTCCGGCTTCATCCAGACCCTGTTCCAGGGCGCCGAGCGCGGCCGGGCCTTCGGAGCGCTCGGGGCGACCATCGGGCTGTCCACCGCCGTCGGGCCGCTGCTCGGCGGGCTGCTGATCCACCTGTTCGGCCCGGAGAACGGCTGGCGCTGGGTGTTCCTGGTCAACCTGCCGATCGGCGCGGTCGCGCTCCCGGTCGCCTACCGGCTGCTTCCGCCGCCCCGCCCGGCCGCCGAACGGGCCGGACACCGCGACTTCGACCCGCTCGGCGTGGTACTGCTCGGCGCCGGGACGGTCGCGCTGCTGCTGCCCTTCGTCCAGCAGCAGCAGTGGCACAGCCCGGACCGCTGGCTGCTGCTGCCGCTGGCGGCGGTGCTGCTGGCGGCCTTCGTCGGCTGGGAGCAGCACTACGCGCGCCGGCACGAACCCCTGGTGAGCATGGCGCTGTTCGCGGTGCGCCCGTACGCGGCGGGCGTGACGCTGTCGCTGGTGTACTTCGCCGGGTTCACCGCGATCTTCTTCATCTTCACGCTCTACCTCCAGGCGGGCCTGCACTACTCGGCGCTGACGGCGGGCCTGGCGATCACCCCGTTCGCGGTCGGCTCCGGCGTGTCGGCCGCGGTGGGCGGGCGCCTGGTGGGCCGGCTCGGACGGCGGCTGGTGGTGCTGGGACTGGTGCTGGTGCTCGTCGGCCTGCTGGCCTCGGCCCTGGCGGTGCAGCTGTGGTCGGGCCCGTCGGTGGGCTGGACGACGCTCGGACCGCTGCTGGTCGCGGGGGCGGGCAGCGGCCTGGTGATCACCCCGAACCAGACGCTCACCCTGCAACGGGTCCCGGTGGCCCGGGCGGGCAGCGCCGGTGGCGTGCTGCAGACGGCGCAGCGGGTCGGCTCGGCGGTCGGGATCGCGGTGGTCGGCTCGGTCTTCTTCGCCCACGTCGGCGGCCGCCGCCCGGACTGGGCGCTGGCCTTCCAGCTGGGGGTCGCGGTGGCGGCGGGCCTGGTCCTGCTGGCCCTGCTGGTGGCGACGGCGGACGAGGTGGCGAACCGGCGGGCGGCCCAGGTGCCGTCCGGCAGCGCCGGGACCGGGGTTTCCGACGGCCGCGGCGGCGGTAGGCCGGGGTCGTGACGAATCCCCGAGTGGACTTCCTGGCCGCGGCCCGGGCGGCCGAGTCGCTGCTGCGCCGGGCGGAGGTGGCCGAGGCCTGGGACCGGCCGAGCGCCCTGCCCGAGTGGAGCGTCGGCGGCCTGGCCGGGCACCTGGCCTACCAGGTGCTGTGCGTGCCGGAGGTCCTGGCGGCCCCGGCACCGGCGGAGGCCACGGTCGCCCTGCTGGAGCACTACCGGCGCTCGGAGTGGGTCGGCACCGGGGTGGACGCCGGCATCAACGTGCGGATCCGGCGGGGCGGCGAGCTGGTCGCCGCCCCCGGACCGGCCGCACTGAGCCGCCGCCTCGCGGAGGCACTCGGCACCATGGACGCCCTCCTCGCGTCCGCGACCGCGGACCGGCCGGTCCGGTTGCCGTTCTGGGGCCCGTGGTCGTTGACGCTCGACGACCTGCTGGCCACCCGGACGATGGAGCTGGCCGTGCACGGCGACGACCTGGCGGTCAGCGCGGGCGTCCCGACGCCCGAACTGCCGCCGGAGACGGCCGAGTCCGTGATCTCCCTGCTGACCCGGCTGGCGGTCCGGCGGCACGGCGCGGTGGGCGTGCTGCGGGCGCTCAGCCGGGCCGAGCGGGCGCCGGGCAGCATCGCGGCGTTCTGACCGTCCGTGGTCGCGGCGCCGGACCACCGCGACCGCGAGCACCACCGAGCCGAGCGACCGGAGCGCGTGCATCGCAAGGCGGAGGTGGGGGCCTCCCGGCCGGAGGCTGGGGGAGCGTCGGCCCGCGGGCGGGGTTCGCAGACGGGCCCTAACCTTCGGGCTGGACCTCCGGAGCGCCCAGCGGGAAGCCCTCGGACCGGAGCGGCTCCGCCTGGTGCGGGAGCGCCCCCGTGCCGGTCCGTCCGCTCCGCCCGGCCGCCAGCTCCACCGCCGCGCCGATCCAGGCCGCACCGAAGGCCCAGGTCGCCACCCACTCGCTCAGGTACATCGGCTGCACCGCCCAGTCGTCACCGAACCCGACCAGCCCGCACAGCACGGCCGCTCCCAGTGCCACCAGGATCAGCACCCCCGCCGCCAGGTAGGCCGTGCCGACCCCGGCCGGCTGCGCCGAGCGCGGATTGCGGAAGGAGAAGAGGCAGAACAGCGCCAGCATCACGAACAGCAGCGAGGCGAAGACCAGGTGGAAGGCCCCGACCACGCGCTGCACCTCCGTCGGGCTCCCCGGCGTCGTCGGGCACAGCGCGACCCCGAGCGCGAACACCCCGGCCGCCGTGCTCCACCGGTCGTCCCGCCGGTCGAAGCGGTAGCAGATCAGGAACACCCCGAGCGCGCACAGGGCCCCGACGAAGAGGTTCCGCGTGCTGGTGTAGTACGAGCCGCTCATCGTGGCCGGCCAGAAGCCGTCCGTGGCGCGCCCCATGACCTCGTCCGTCAGCCAGTCGCCGAGCGGCAGGGCCGGCGGCAGCAGGATGCCGATCGCCCCGACGCCGAAGCGCAGGAAGGTGACGGTCCGTTCGTCCTGGGTGTCGTGCCGCTGGGGGGAGTCGGGAATTCTCTCGCTGCGCAGGTCGTCGCTCACGGACGCCTCCTCGCCTACCGTACGGGCAGCCTCACCCGCGGATCCTCCGGCCGCTGGGGGTTCGCGTGGGGGCGGTGTCGAGGGGCGCCACCGCACGGAAGCGGCCGTGAACTGGTGTACCCGCGCGGAGACGTGGTCCACCGCCGGATCAGGTGGTTTACGGCGGAGCGGAGTTGACTTCGACCCGGTCGGGACCCCTGACGCGCCAGGTTCCTCACGCGTCAGGGCCTTCCCGCGTCAGGGCCTTCCCGGGTCAGGGCCTTCCCGGGTCAGGTCCTCCCGGGTCAGGTCCTTCCGGCGTCCGCCCGGTCGGCGAGGGCGTTGAGCAGGGCCGCCCCGCGCTCGGCGTCGTCGATGCTGACCGCGAACTCGGCGCCCGCGCGGGTGCGGACGACCAGGCAGCCGCCGCTGCGGAGCATCACCGTGGTGCCCAGGCGGTTCACCCGGTAGCCGAAGCCGCCCGCCTGGGCGGCGGTGCGCTGTTCGGCGCGCGCCGACTCGATCTCGGCGGGGGACCAGCTCCGCCGGGGCCAGCCCAACGGGCCGAAACCGACGACCAGCCCCTTCGCCGTCACCCGGGCCCGCACGGAGGAGACCGCTCCGATGCCGAGGGCGAGGGCGGCGAGCGGCAGGAGCAGCATCCAGTGCGGGTCGGTCAGCCCGGTGCCGGAGGCCACCGCCGTACCCACGGCGCCGAGGCCGAGGAGGGCGGCGGTCAGCTGGAGTGCCGGGTTGGCGGCCCAGGAGAGCCAGACCACCCGCTCGACGTCCGGGAGGTCCATCACCGGCTCCCGCGCCGCGGGCCCGGCGCCGGCGAGGGCGCTCTGGGGCCGCCTGGTCGCGAGGCAGGCGAGCGCCGACGCCAGGGCGGTCAGGGCCATGACGACGGCCACCCAGAGGTTCGCCGAGTCGGCGTCCTGCCAGTGGGAGCGGCCCAGGTTGGCATGGACGATCGACGCCTGCGCCCCGATCAGCAGCACCCCGCCACCCGCGAGCAGCGCGGCGGGCAGCCCGGAGGCGGAGCCGCCCCAGTAGCGACGGGCGACCACGGCGGCGAGCACCAGGGCCAGCCACACGCCGGCCGGGAACAGGGCCGCTGACGTCACCGACATCGATCCGTCCGGCCGGCTCCCGTTCCAGTGCGTGGCCACCGGGTCCGGCAGCCGGTCGCGCGCCACCAGCGGCATCGTGACGAGCAGCGCCAGCACGCCGAGCGCCCAGACCGCCCCCGCCCAGGCCGCCCCCGCCCGGACCGCGCCCGGCCGGGGCGTCGTCGCCGGTCCCGTTCCCACGGGCTCCGAATCGTTCACGGCATCCCCCTGATCAGATCCACGAGATCGTTCCTGCTGTAGCCGACCCGGGCCGCTTCGGCGATCAACTGCCGTACTCGGTCAACGAGTTCGGCTCGCTGTCCGGCATCCTCCGCGACCGTGATGCCACGGCCCCGGCGGAACTCCAGCACCCCCTCGTCGCGCAGGGCGCGCAGCCCGCGCAGCACGGTGTTGGTGTTCACCCCGAGGGCCCGGGAGAGCTCCCGGGCGGGCGGCAGTTTGTCGCCGGGGGAGCACTCGCCCTCGGCGACGGCACGTCGGATCGCACCCGCCACCTGCTCGTGCAGGGGGCGGGCGTCACCAAGGTCCAGCTTCAGCAACATGGTGCTACTGACGTTAGCACCATGGCGCTCCGGTGGCGATGCCCGCCCCCAGCGGCCGCGGTGTCCCGCTCAAGCCCCCGTGCTCGGCCCGTCGGGTCGTCAGTACTGCTGTGCCGCAGGGTGGTTGACGGGCCCGGCTGCGGGGGCGGGGGATAAGAGACGCCAGTATGTCCGTATGCGGATGACGAACACGCCGAGGACGGCGACCGAGGATGACGCGGGGCCGATGGCCGGGATGCTGGCACGGGCGTTCGAGGACGACCCGATGATGAGGTGGCTCTTCCCCGGGGGCAGCACACGACCGGCCGCGCTGGACAGGTACTTCACCATCCTGCTCACCCGGCAGTACCTGCCGTACGGCGTGTGCGAGCGCACCGAGCACGCCGCCGCCCTCTGGGTGCCGCCGGAGGCGCAGGACAAGGCCGTCCCGGACGCGGAGACGATCCGCGAGCTGACCGAACTGCTCGGCGACCGGGCCGAGCCGTTCCGGTGCTCCGTCGAGGCGGCCGCCGCCAACGCGCCCCAGGAGCCGCACTGGTACCTGGCGGTGCTCGGCGCCGACCCGGCCGTCCAGGGGCGGGGCCAGGGATCGGCCCTGCTGCGCTCGGGCCTGGCCGAGGCCGACGAGGCGGGGCTGCCGGCCTACCTGGAGTGCTCCAAGGAGGCCAACCTGCCCTTCTACGGACACCACGGCTTCGAGGTGCTGGAGGAGGTCCGGCTGCCGGCGAACGGGCCGGCGCTCTGGGTGATGCGGCGCGCTCCGCGTCGCCCGGCCGCCGGGTAGGCCCGGCCCACCCGCTCCCGGCCTTCCGGCCCCACCCGGTCCCGGTCTTCCGGGCCCCGTGCTCCCCGCGGGCCCGCCGAGGCACCCTTGACGCCTCGAATGGTCCAGTCCACTGTGGGCGACGGCCCGTTCCTACCCGTCGCACCCACCGCAGGGAGCACCGTCGTGACGACCCGCCTCACCACCCTCGCCGCGCTCACCGCCCTCACCCTGGGCTGCGCCGCCCCCGCTGCCGTCGCGACCTCCCCGGCGGGGACCGTGGTCAAGGTCAGCACCGCCAAGCAGCTGCAGGCCGCCCTCGCCGCCGCCGCGCCCGGCCAGACCATCCAACTCGCCGACGGCACCTACTCCGGCAGCTTCACGGCGACCACCCCCGGCACAGCCGCCGCGCGGATCACCCTCACCGGCTCGCCGAAGGCCGTGCTCACCACCCCGACCGGCGGCGGCTACGGCCTCCACCTCGACGGCGCGAGCTACTGGACCGTCCACGGCCTGACCGTCACCGGCGCGCAGAAGGGCATCATGGCCGACGCCGCCGACTACGTGGTGCTGGACGGGGTGACGGTCCACCACACCACCATGGAAGGGGTGCACTTCCGCAACTCCAGCGCCCACGGAACGCTGCGCGACTCGCACATCCACGACACCGGGCTGAACCGGGACGGCCTGGGCGAAGGCGTCTACGTCGGCACCGCCAACACCCTGACCGACCACAGCGACTACGTGCAGATCACCGGGAACACCTTCGGCCCGGGCATCGGCGCCGAGAACGTCGACCTCAAGGAGGGCACCCGGGGCGGCGTGGTCTCCGGCAACACCTTCGACGGGGACGGCCTCACCGGCCGCAACTACGACGACTCGTGGGTCGACGTGAAGGGCAACGGCTACACCGTCGAGAACAACACCGGCCGGCGCACCACCGACGACGGCTACCAGACCCACAGCGTCCAGCCCGGCTGGGGCTGCGGCACGGTCTTCCGGGGCAACCGCTCCGACCTGACCGGCGCCACGGGGCCGGACCGCTACGCCATCGACGTCACCAACTACTCCGCGAGCTGCCCGGTGACGATCGGCGCGGGCAACACCGTCACCGGCGGTCGGGGCCTGGTGAACCCCGGGGTCCCGGTCGGAGCGAGGTAGCGCCCGGGACCGCCGCACGACCGGCAGCCCCGAGGAGAGCGGCAGGGCCGGCCGTGACCGAGCCGGTGCCCTTCTCGACCGGCCTGCGGCCTGTCAGTACCGCCGACCCCGCTCGCGCAGCCGGCGGTTGCGTGCCGCGCGTCGGCGGGCTTCCTCCTTGCGCGCCCGCTCGGCTTGCGCGCGGGCGCGCTCCGCTGCTGCAAGCTTCCGCTCGGCTTCCGCTCGGGCTCGTCGCCGAGCCTCGGAGTCCGGGTCCGCTGCGGCACGCGGGGCCTGGGAGTGCCCCGGCTCGTCGGACCGCGGAGGAGGTGACGCGTCCGTCCGCCAGGCATGTCCGCCGGATCGCGGCGTGTCCTGCCGGCCTTGCCCGTACGGCCCAGGAGGAGTCGGTTCGTCCGGCCTCCCGGCTCCGCTGCCGGCGATCCACCGGCGCAACGCGACGCAGGCGACCAGCGGCCCGAAGAGCAGCGAGAGCAGCCACAGCGTGAGGGCCGTGGACCAGGCGGTGCCGTGGGGCCGGGGGCCCGGAAGGAGCGAGCCCAACAGCACCATCAGCACGGACAGCGCCAGCCAGGTGGCGACGACCACGGCCGCCGCCCGAGCGGCAGTCACCACCAAGCGCATTGTTCCCCCCTCGTGCCTCGTGCGCGTGCCTCGTTGCGGTCGCGGCCCGTGGCGTCGGCGCTCACCACTGATCGCCTGCTGTTGGTCATGACCCCGGACGGAGCGGGCGCACACCGTGTCGTACCCGCTCGCCGGCAGGGTCTACCGGGGAGGCGGCGCGTTCAGGACGGGAACCCGCTTCGGACCGGAATGCAGGCCGGCGGAGCCTGTTCCCGTGGCCCCGGCTCCCGGCACCGAGGCGGGGTCCCGGCGCCGGGAGTCCGCGCGGCCGTCACTGCTGGAAGGGGCTCGGCCGCCAGGCCGTCCCGTCGACCGGGTAGCTGTACAGCGGCCGGCCCTTGACCGCGCTGGTGCGGAAGGGCGTGTCCTGGCCGGGGTGGGCGCCCGCGTCGGGGCCGATGGTCAGGGTGCCCTTCCGGTTGCCGCTGGTCCACTCCAGTTCCAGGTACCAGCTGACGTCGTGGGAGGTGGTCTCGGCGGTCACCTCGATGACCTCCGGGTCCCGCTCGCTCACCTTGACCGGCAGGCCGGTGCTGCCCTCGGTGACGACCGGGCGGGGGCGGGCCGCGTCCAGGTCGAGGTCGAAGGAGTGGACGTCGACTCCGCCGCCGCAACCCTCGCCCATGGCGTAGGCGTTCCACGGCAGCGGGGCCGCGATCCGGGCGATCCGGACGTTGAGGGCGGTCAGCACCACGGTCTCGCTGCCGGTGCCCTGCACGGTGAGCTCGATCGACTGGTAGTGGCCGGCGACCGCACCGACCCGGGAGACCCAGGCCGGGACGTCCACCACGGCGGGCGGGCGGGGGACCTCCGACGGCGGGCGGTCGACCAGGTACTGGTCGCAGGCGCTGTCCCAGGCGGACGGGCGGACCGCGACGGTGATCGGGGCGTTCACGTCCTGGCCCGCGCCGGTGTCGACGGGCGCGGCGGCGGCGACGGGCGCCGGGGACCCGGTGGCCGGACCGGCCGCCGCGGCCCGGGTGGGAGCCGAGCTGAGCGGACCGCCCGAGTGGGTCGTGAGACCGGTGGCGACCGCCCCGACGGTGGCGAGCACGGCGGCGGCCGTCCCGGCGGCGAGTGCGGCCCGCGGTACTCGCCGCCGCCGTACCACGACGGGGGTGAGTACCGGGGCGGCCGACCCGGCCCCGGCGGCGTCTGCCGCGGCGGGTGTCTCCGGCGGTGTCCCCGGCGGCCGCTCCGCCGTGGTTCGCTCCGCGGTCTCCTCCGGTTCCGGAGCGGCAGGAGGGTCAGGGACCGTCCGGTCCTCCGGAGCCGCCGGCGAAGCCTCCGCCCCGCCCGTCGCCTCTGCCTTCGCTGCTGCCTCCGCCGCCGGCACAGACACTGGCGCCGGCGCCGGCGCCACCATGGGTGAGAACAACAATAATAAAAAGGAACC
>NZ_JBEPAK010000184.1:0-14303 GCF_040298565.1 Kitasatospora sp. NPDC001539
CCGAAGTCGTCGGCATAGCCGCCGGCCTCGCCGTCATCAACAAAGCCCTCCACACGCCCGCCGCCACCGCCGGCTGGATCGCCTTCGTCGTCGGCCCGCACCCCCGTGCGGCGGGCCTCGTCGCGTACCCCCGGCTCAGACGCCGCCCGGTCGGCCGCCGCCCGCCAGGCCGCCGTCCGGACCACCGCCGCCCGGGCCACCACCGGCCGGACCGCCGCCACCTGCGACGCCACCGCCCGGACCACTGCCACCCGGACCACTGCCACCGGGCCCGTTCGCCGACCGCAGCGTCTCCAGTCGGTGCCGGTACTCCTCCGTGTCGATCTCACCCCGCGCGAAGCGATCCGCGAGCACCTGCTCCGGGGTCGGCCCGTGCGCCCAGCCACGCGGCCCGCCCGCCCAGGACCCGCCGGCCCACGGCCCGGCGGCACCCGCAGCGGCGGCGCCGTGCGGAACCGGCTGCCGCGAGCGCGAGAGGTACCGGAACAGTGCGACGGCCAGCAGCACCAGGAGCGCCAGGACCACCAGCGAGCCGATCACCATCATGGCGATGCCCCAACCGCCCGGCCCGTGGCCGGGCCCGTACCCGTGCCAATGCCTCATCGAGACCTCCTCCTCGGCCCCGACCGGGGCCCGCCGAGGTGACCGGCGCCGTGCCGCACGAGGCGCCGTGCCGCCGGAGGTGCCGTCACGCCTGATGAGCGGCTCCGCCGGGGAGCGAAAGCCGCCCGAGGTGATCAGCGCCTTATCACCATCCTGCGCCCGGGACCGGTCAAAGCGCCGTGAAGAAAGTCTGAGAAATCGTTCCTGCGATCGCGGGCCCGGGCACCCGGTAGCGTTGCCGCCCATGAACCACCACCCGCCGGACGACCACCGCTCCCCCGAGCAGCTCGTCGCCGCCGGACTGCTCCGCCACCACACCGACGGTCGCCCCCACCCGGCGCTCGGCCACTCCCCGATCGCCTACGTGTCCACCGCGCTCTGGGCCGAACTCACCGCCCTGGCCATCGCCCCCTCCGCCGCCGAGGCCACCGCCACCGCCCTGCTGCGTGCCATCGCCGACGGAGCCGTGGACGCGGCGCTCGCCCCGGGCAACGAACGCGCCCCCCGGCACGACCTGTACGTGGCCGACCCGGCCCACATCGGCCCCCACCGCCGGGCCGTCTGGTTCCGCCGCTACGGCCCGGGCGGCCCCATCACCGCCGCCTTCGCGCCCTAGCGGAACCCCCGGCCTGTGCGGCGGGGTCGCGAAGTGCCGTCCCCAGGAGGAGAGCGAAGAGCTCGCGACGGCCAGGCGGTCCTCGGCGCGGGATGCCGCCTCGCGTGATCGACTTTCCCGATGCGGTTGCCCCGTCCGAGAGTTGGTCCTTCGGCACCGCGCGCGAGCCGGCCGAGTTCTTCGCGGCCGAGGTGGTGGGCGTGCCCGGCGTCCAGCACGCCGGCAGCCAGGGCCGTACCCGTGCGGGATCCTCGGCCAGTACCTGGAGGTGCTCCTGCACCACTTCCAGCCGCAGGTGCCGGCCTCGTGCCGGAAGTGCCGGGCGCCGGCCGAAGCTGGCCCGGGTCGAGGACGCCGACCGGCAGCACCTGGTCGCCCTGCCGCCGGGCGGCCGCGCATCGCGCGCAGGGGGGTGGCCGCGCCTGCCCCGGCCGCGCCCGGCCCCGGCGTTCCTCGGGAGCCGGCTTCGGCCCTCAGCGTTCGACCCGCAGGCTGTGGCACACCCAGCTGAGGCGGTTCGGGCCGTCGGCCGGCGGTCGGGCGTGGTAACTCCCGTCCGCGACCGAGAGGTTGACGATCAGGTAGGCGTGCCAGCCGGTGCCCACGCCGTGCAGGTCCGCGTAGACCAGCTGACCCCCGACGTACCAGTCCACCGAGTGGGCGCCGAGCACCACCTTCAGGTCGACGGTCGATCCCGGTCCCACCCCCGCGTTGCCGCCGTGCCAGTACCGGAAGCCGCCGCGGACGTGGTTGGAGATCTCCAACAGGTCCGGGTTGTCCGGGTGGTACTCGAAGACGTCCACCTCGTTGCCGCCGTCCCGCCAGGTCCAGATCGCCGGCCAGGCGCCCAGTTCGACGGGCAGTGTGACCCGCGCCGACAGCGTGTCCCCGGTGCGGACCTGGAAGCCCTCCGGACTCCCCTCGGTGGTGAGGAGGTTGCAGGTCCACAGGCCGCCGGTCGGCCGCCGGACGGCGGCGAACACCCCGCCGGGGCAGTACTGGCGGCTCAGGTAGTCGAGCTTGTGGTCGCTCCTGTTGGTCGGCCCCATCCGGGGATAGGCGCTGCTGCGCCCCGCGATCCACTGCCTCGTCGAAGTGAAGTCCGCGTCGAACACGACTGCCACGGCCGTCTCCCCAATGCTCCGGGATCCCGGCACTCCGAACCGCCGGGCACACAGAGTGAGTTACCCGATACTCTCCGCAGTATGCGAAGCGTATCAACGGCTCTTGGGGAGCGGCCCTGCCGTGCCCGGTTCAGCCGACCGACGCGGTGGCGCCCCCGGCGCGCAGCCGGTCGGTCACCGAGACCACTCCGTCCACGGAGCGGCAGAGGTTCAGCACGACCGGCACCAGGTGCGCCTCCGGCACGGTGCCGCTGAGCACCACCCGGCCCTGGGTGACCTCCACGCCGATCTCCGCCGGGCTCACGCCCTCGATCCGGCCGAGCACCTCCTCGACGATCTCCCGCCGGATCACCCCGTCCTCGCGCAGGAACACCCGCAGCAGGTCGCCGCGGCTCACCATCCCGATGACCCGCCCCTCCTCGTCCAGCACGGGCAGCCGCTTCAGCCCGTGCCGGCTCATCAGCCGTGCCGCCGCGACCACGCTGGTGCCGGGGGTGGTGCAGGTCGGCTGGGTCGTCATCAGGTCGGCCGCGGTGATCTCGCCACCGGGCCCGGCCTGCACCGACTCGGGCGCGGGCAGCAGGCTGCCGTGGTCCTCCTGCGCGGCCAGGGTGCGCAGCAGGTCGGCCTCCGAGACGAGGCCGAGCGGCCGCCCGTCCGGGTCGACCACCGGCACCCCGGTGATGTCGTAGTCGGTCAGCAGCGCGACGATCTCCCGGAACCCGGTCTCGGGCGTCACCCGGACCACGGGGCTGGTCATCACGGATTCGACGGTGGCATGCCGCACGCCGGTTCACCTCGTCCAACGGTGCTGTGGGACCGGGCGCGGATCGTCCCGGCCGGTACCCGCAGCATGACCCCGAACGGGCTAGATCGCCAGGGACCAAGGGGCTGAACGGGTGGGACCAACGGCTCTGACGTGCGAACACGGCGCCCACGTCCGGGGCGCGCGCCCCCTCGGCCGCGCCCCGGGGCCACGGACGGCGCAACCATCACATGATCGACTCGTTGGACCGTCCACCACGACAGCACGCACGGCTCCGGGAGGGCCCCCTTGGCAGAACGGACGGCGGGCGCGGCGCCGACCGCCCAGCGCGCCGCGGCGCATCCGGTGGCGGAGGCCGAGGCGGCGCTGGTGCGCCACTACCGGAGGCTGGCCCGGCTCGCCTACCTGGCGCTGCCCGCGGACCGGGACCGGCACAGCCGGGTGCTCGCCGCCCACGGCGCGGTCCAGCGCGCGCTGCCCTTCCGCTGGAGCCGCCGGGGCGAGTCCGCCGCGCCGGGCGGGGATCCGGTGGACCCGGTCTACGCGGCCCTGCGCCTGCGGCTCCTGCGCGCCGCGCTGCGCCCGCACCCGGCCGCCCGGTTGTCCGCGCCCCGGGTCTGGGGCCTGCGGCTGTTCACCCCGCCCGGGGGCGAGGAGGACGCGGCGCTGGACCACGCGCTCGCGGGGCTCGACGCCCCGGCCCGGGCCGCCTTCGCCCTGCGCGTGGTCGACGAGCTGGACGCCGACCAGGCGGCCGAGGTGCTGCGGCAGGCCGGTGTGGCGCTCCCGGCGGAGGCACTCGCGGCCGTCGCCGACCTCCTGCCCGGGCCGGCGGCGGAGCCCCCGGCCTTCGACCCGTGCGCCGTGCGGGTGCAGCCCACCGACCTGCTGCGCCGCCGCCGGACGCTGACCGCCGCGCTGGCGGTCGGGCTGCTCGGCCTGACCACGACGGCGGCGGTCCTGGGCGACGCCGGGCGGGCGCCGAGCGGCCCGGAGCCGACGGTCCGGGTGGAGACCGACCCGGCCCGGCTGGTGCGGGTGGCTCCGGACGCCTGGCAGCACACCGCACGGGTCGACTTCACCGCCTGGCCCGCGCGCGGTGACCGCCGCGGGGACGAGGCCCTGCTCGGCCGCGCCCTGGCCGCCTGGGCGCAGCCCGGACCGCGGACCCGCGCCGAGCCCGGCACCGACACCGCCCCGCCCGCCGCTCCACCGAACCTGCTCTACGCGGGCACGGTGGACGGCACCGGCGTGGTGCTGTTGTCCGACGGCCGGCGGATCGCGCGCTGGACGGACGGTCGTCCTGACGGCCAGGGCGGTGGGCTGGACCTCGCCCGGGTCGACGGCTCCGATCCGACGACGGCGGGCGCGGTGGCGCTGCACCGGACGGGCACGGCCGTCCGGTACCTGCTGGCGCCCTGGGTGGACGGCGCGGAGACGCGCCGGATCGACCAGCCGGACGCCCCGGGGCGTCCGTTGGACCACCCCGACGGGCTGAGCGCGGCGGTGCCCGGCGGCGGGCTCGCCGACTGCCAGGGCGCGACCGTGCTGCAGCTGCGCTCCTCCCCGGTGATCGCCGAGAAGCACGCCTTCCTGCTGGCCGACGTGGGCGGGCTCGTCCCGGCCCACCTCACCTACGCTCCGCCGGCCGACCGCGCCCAGTCCGACCGCACGGCCGCCGACCGCACGCCGGCCGACCGCGCCCAGCCGGACCGCGGCCCGACCGACCGGGATCCGCGCGAGGCGGTCGCCCAGGACGCGTTGCAGGCCTGGGCGCGGGCCGGCTGCGCCGTCCCGGACGGCGGCCCGGGCGTCAAGCAGGTGAACCTGTGGGCGTTCGCGGTCCAGCCGCTGCCGCAGAACGCGGGCTCGGCCGCCTGGTTCTGCCTGCGCACCGACCGCTGGACGGGCGAGGGCAGCGCGGCCACGGCCGTGCTGCTGCCGGCCGCCCGGGGCGCCCAGCGCACCGGTGGCGGTCCCGGCCGGGCGTGCAGCCGGTTCGAGCAGGACACCGTGGCCTCCACCTGGTGGCGCTCCCCGCAGGGTTCGGAGTACCTGCTCGCCGCGGGCAGCCGAAGGGTCGCCCGGCTCACCGTCCGGGGTCCTGACTGGTCGGCCGACCGCCCGGCCCCGGACCACACCCTGGCCGTCGAGCGGTCGGCCCGGGCCGCCGTGCAGGTCGAGGCGGTCCTCGACAACGGCACCCGGATCACCCCGCCGCACTGACCGTACCGGCCAACGCCTGCTCGTAGTCCGGCAGTTCGACGCTCGACACCTGCTTGCCCAACTCCAGCATCCGCTCCAGCGCCCACCGGCGGTTGAGCACGGCGTTGCGCAACCGCAGCCCGGCCGCGGTGCGGGGCGCCAGGAACGGGCCGGTCCGGTCCCCGCCCTTCTGGCAGCCCTGGGCGTAGCCGCGCAGCAGGCGCTCGTACCGGGTGAAGGCGGCCCGGTGGTCGCCCCGGGCGAGGGCCAGCTCGCCCGCCAGGACGTACGCGGCCACCACCGCCGTCCCGGTGCCCATGCCGCCGATGGTGGCGCCGCAGGCGGCGTCGCCGAGCAGGGCGATCCGGCCGTGGGACCAGTGGGGGACGTCGGCGCGGCTGATCGAGTCGAAGTACAGCTCCGGAGCCGCGTCCAGGCTCTCCAGCAGTTCCGGCACCCGCCAGCCGAGGCCGGCGAAGGCCGTCCGGACCAGTGCCTTCTGCTGCTCCGGGTCGTGGCGGTCGTAGTGCAGCTCGGGCGAGGCGAACAGGCAGAAGGCGCCCGCCCGGGCCGGGTCCCGGTGGTCCGCGCCGACGGACATCAGCCGGCCCGGGACGTTGAGGCCGACTCCGCCGACCGGCAGTCCGGTGCGGTTCGGCAGCTGCCAGGTGGCCGCGTAGTAGCCGAGGTGGCGGACGAAGCGCCGCTCGGGGCCGAAGGCGAGCCGCCGGACGTTGGAGTGCAGGCCGTCGGCCCCGATCACCAGGTCGAACTCGCGCGGCGCGCCGTGCCGGAAGGCGACCCGGACGCCCTCCGCCGTCTCCTCCAGGGCCGTGACGGAGTCGCCGAAGACGTACTGGGCGCGGGCGCTGCTGTGCCGGTGCAGCAACCGGGCCAGCTTGCCGCGCGGGACTTCCACCTCGCCGCCCGCGAACTCCGCGGGCAGGTGCAGCAGTCGGCGCCCCCGCCGGTCCACGAAGGTGATCGGGCTGCCGCCGGTGGCGAGCGCGCGCAGGTCCTCCAGGACGCCCATCCGCTCCAGCACGGTGAGGTGGGTGGCACCCCGGAAGTCGACGTTCTGGCCGCCGCCGCGCAGCGCCGGGGCGAGTTCGACCACGGTCACGTCGAAGCCGTACCGGCCCAGCCAGTGGGCGAGCGCCGGGCCGGCGATGCTCGCGCCCGAGATCAGCACCCTGGTGCGCCGGGCGCCGCGCGGCACGCCGTCCCGGGAACCGCCGTGGGCGCGGTCGAGCAGATCGTTCATGGGAACCACCCCGTCCGAGGTCGAATAACTGTGTCTGGCGGACACTGTTCGCTGCTGTGTACGGTAGACACAGTTGGCGCGGACGGGCAACCCCCGGGACGGGAGCGGATGGATGGGCGAGGCGGCGAACGACACGGTGCGGCTCCTCTGGGGCCCCCCGGCCAAGCCGACCCGGGGGCCGAAGCCGGCCCTCAGCCTGGAGCGGATCGCCGCGGCGGGCGTCGAGGTGGCGGACACCGAGGGGCTGGGCGCCGTCTCCATGCAGAAGGTGGCCGGACTGCTCGACTTCACCAAGATGTCGCTCTACCGCTACGTGCCCGGCAAGGCCGAACTCATCGCCCTGATGGTCGAGTCGGCCCTCGAGGAACCCCCGGCACCCACCGCGGGGAGCCACTGGCGGGAACAGCTCACCGCCTGGGCGCACCACTTGGCCCAGTGCTTCGGCCGTCACCCCTGGCTGCTGGACGCCACCGTCGGGCCCCGGGTGCCCGGCCCGAAGGAGCTCGCCTGGCTGGAGCGGGTGGTGGCCGCCCTCGACGGCCACGGCCTGACCGGCGCCGAACGCATGGACGCCGCCGTCCTGCTCGCCGGACACGTGCGCGGCATCGCCGAGCAGGTCCGCGCCACCCGCCCGAACGGCTCCCCCGAGGCCGAACTCCGCGCCGCCCTCGGCACCGTGGTGCACCACCACGCCGACCGCTACCCCGCGCTGGCCGCCGCCATGGCCGAGCCGGGCGGGCACGACCAGGCCCTGGACTTCGGCCTGGCCCGCATCCTGGACGGCCTGGCCGCCCTGATCAGCCGCCGGACGGAGCGGCCGCAGGCCCGCTGACCACGCGAGGGGCGGCCCGGGCACGGCGAGCCTTCGGCCCGATGGCGACGTTCGCGGCCGCCCGGGCATTGACCACGGCCCGACGGGGTAGCCGCTGAGCCGCATGACCTCCCGCACGTCGTCCGACCCGGCCGGACACCGGCCCGGACAACACCGGCGGCAGGCCCGCGACCTGCGGTTTCCCGGTCGAGGTGCCCGTCCGGCCGAACCGGGTGATCATGGGACGAACCGTGACTTCGGCGATCAGGCGTGCCGGTGCCACCCGGCGGCGCCCGGAAGGGACCGCGATGTTCCAGCTCCTGTGGATCCTGCTCATCGGCTTCGTGCTCGGCGTGCTCGCGAAACTGATCCTGCGCGGCCCCCAGTCGATCCCCTGGTGGCTCACCATGCTGCTCGGCGCCGCCGGCGCCTGGCTCGGCAACGCCGTCTCCGGCTGGATCGGCGTCCGCCACACCTCGGGCATCGACTGGATCCGTCACATCCTCCAACTGGCCTTCGCCGTCGCCCTGGTGGCCATCGTCGCGCCCGCCTGGAGCAGGTCCCACCCGCCCCGCTGACCCGGCCCGCCCTGCTGACCCGGCCCGCCCCGCGCTCCCCCGGCCCGCGCTGCCTCAGCCCACGTGCACAGCGGGTCGGCGGGTG
Source organism: Kitasatospora sp. NPDC001539 (assembly GCF_040298565.1). NCBI lineage: Bacteria > Bacillati > Actinomycetota > Actinomycetes > Kitasatosporales > Streptomycetaceae > Kitasatospora > Kitasatospora sp. NPDC001539. The sequence goes on from NZ_JBEPAK010000184.1 coordinate 8,053, forward strand.
CGGTCGGGCTCGGCCTCCCGCAGGACCTCGCGGGTGACGGGCGCGATCTCGCCCTGCCCGAAGAGGAAGAACCGCAGGAACTGGGCGAAGGGATTGCCCTCGGTCCACTCGAAGTAGATGTGCGGCTGCTGCCCGGTGAGGTCGCGCACCTGCAGCAGCAGGGCGGCCAGGGCGTTGGGCACGCTGGAGCTCTCCAGTGACAGCACCCGGTAGCGGTCGTGCAGCACCTCGCCGCGCACCGTCAGCTCGGCCTCGAAGTCGGACGGATCGAGGACGGTCACCTCGACGAAGACCAGGTCGTCCTCGGCCGGGATGTCGTTGTCCCGGCGGATCTGGTGGAGCTTGTCACGGTACTCGGCGAGGTCCCGGCTGTTCGGCTCGTTGGCGATCAGCCGCAGCGGGCGGTGCAGGTAGTCCCGGACGAACCGTTCGGCCACGTCGTCCAGCACCACGTCGGTGACGCGCAGTTCGAAGGCGCGCTTGAGCCGGGACAGGAAGGACACCAGCATGATGCCCGCGATGAAGCAGGCGCCGATCTTGACGCCGTCCGGCCGCTCGGCGATGTTCACGGCCGTGGTGTAGACGAACACCGCGGCGATCACCGCGAAACCGGCCGTCCAGCGCCGCTGCCCGGCCTTGTGGGCGGCGATGGTGACGGCGATCGCCGCCGAGGAGATCAGCACCAGCACGCCCGTCGCGTACGCGCTGCCCTGGGCGTCCACGTTGGCGTCGAAGAGCCAGGTGACCAGGAAGGCGATCAGGGTGAGCACGATGACGGTCGGGCGCACCGCCCGGGCCCAGTGCGGTGCCATGCCGTACCGGGGCAGGTAGCGCGGCATCAGGTTGAGCAGGCCGGCCATCGCGGAGGCTCCGGCGAACCAGAGGATGGCGATGGTGGAGAGGTCGTACACGCTGCCGAAGGCGCTGCCGAGGTTCTCGTGGGCGAGGTAGGCGAGCGCCCGCCCGTTGGCCTCGCCGCCCTTCTTGAAGGCGTCGGGCGGGATGAGCAGCGTGGTGATGAGGCTGGTGGTGATGAGGAAGCAGCTCATGATCACGGCGGCGGTGGTGAGCAGTTTGCGCGCGCCCCGGATCCGGCCGGTGGGCTTCTCCTCGGTGTCGTCCGGGTCGCCCTCGATGTGCGGCATCACGGCGACGCCGGTCTCGAAGCCGGACAGGCCCAGCGCCAGTTTCGGGAAGACGACCAGGGCGACGCCGATCATCGCGAAGACGTTGCCGTGCTCGGCGGTGAGCGCGTCCGTCCAGTCGCTGAACAGGTGCGGGGCCTTGAGCACGTGCCAGAGCCCGTCGGCGACCACGACGACGTTGAGCGTCAGGTAGACGCCCACCAGGAAGACGGCCAGGCCGATCGCCTCGCCGAAGCCCTTGAGGAAGACGGCGCCGAGCAGCGCGATCATGATCAGCGTCAGCAGGACCTGCTTGCCGGTGAGCGCGCTGTGCAGGTGCGGGTTCTCTACCAGGTGCGCGGTGGCGTCGGCGGCCGACAGGGTGATGGTGATCATGAAGTCGGTGGCCGCGAAGCCCAGCAGGGTGAGCACGAACAGCTTGCCCTGCCAGAACGACAGCAGCCGCTCCAGCATCGCGATCGAGCCCTCGCCGTGCGGGCTCTCCTGGGCCACCCGCCGGTAGACCGGCAGCGCGCCCAGCAGGGTGACGATCACCAGCACGATGGTCGCCAGCGGTGAGACCAGGCCGGCCGCCAGGGCGGCGATGCCGGGCTGGTAGCCGAGCGTGGAGAAGTAGTCGAGGCCGGTGAGGCACATCACCCGCCACCAGCGCTGGCCCTTCTCGTGCGGCGCCTCGGCGTGCGGGCCGGGGTGCTGCTTGGCCATGTCGGACAGGCCTTCCAGCATCCACGCCCGGAACCGGGCGCCCCGCGTCGACGGACCCGCCACCGGTTCGGCCGAACCCGAGGAAACCACGTACACCCCTGTCCACGACGTCGGCCGGCCGCGTGCGGCTCCGGCCCCCCTGGCGGCCGCCGGACGGCGGGCCCGGTCAGGTTAGGTGACCGGATCGCCGGCGGCCGGCAACCGCGCGGGCCGGCGCACCGGGATGCGCCCGAACGGCCCTGCCGGGTGACGGCCCCTCCGGGCGGTGGCCGCGGATCCGGCGCGGCGGTCGGCATGAATCCCCCGGAACGGGCGAGGATGTCCGCGCGCGTTGACGCAGGCTTTGACGCACGGTGCTGACGCCTCGCATTGACGGATCGCACGGACGCGCGACAGCCGCGCGCGACGGTGCCCATCGGGTCGACGCACGCCGCACGGTCGGCGCCCCCGCGAGGAGGCCCGACGGAAAACGCTCAGCGACCGGCACCGACGGACGACGACGGACCACAGGGAGGCCGCAGTGGTGGAACCGAGCCGACGGGGGATTCTGGGCCTCGGCCTGCTGGCGGCCGCCGCCACCTCCTGCGGCGCCCGTCACCCGGAGGCGGCGCCCCAGGCCACTCCCGACGCCCACGGTGTCCCCCGCGAGGGTGACCCCACCGCCGACCGGCACACCGGCCCGGGCAGCGAGCAGTCCCAGCCCGGCACCCCCGACTGGGAGATCACCGACCCCGGACCCGCCGACGCCATCGAGGGCTTCGCCGACCGGGTCAGCGTGCTGCCCGGAGAGCCCTTCGGACTGCACGTCTCCACCACCGCCTCCGCCTTCACCGTCTCCGCTTACCGGATGGGCTGGTACGGCGGAGCCCGGGCCCGTCTGGTCTGGCGCCGCGAGCACGTTCCCGGTGCCAAACAGGCCGCTCCCCGCGTCGACCAGGGCACCCGCACCGTGCTGACCGACTGGCAGCGCACCGTGAGCGTGGACACCTCCGGCTGGCCCGAGGGCGCCTACCTGCTACGCCTGGACGCCGAGGGCGGCCCCGGCCGCCGCTACGTCCCGCTCACCGTCCGCTCGGCGAGCACCGCCGGCAGGACGGTGGTCATGAGCGCCCCGGCGACCTGGCAGGCCTACAACGAGTGGGGCGGCTACAGCCTCTACAACGGCCCGTCCGGGACCCTGGCCACCCGCTCGCTGCGGGTCGTCTTCGACCGCCCGTACGACTACGACCACGGCGCCGGACTGTTCCTGGTCTACGAGGCACCGCTGGTCGCCCTCGTCGAGCGGCTCGGCCTGCCGCTCGCCTACACCACCGGGATCGACGTGGCCCGCGACCCGGGGCTGCTGCACGGCGCCGCCGCCGTCCTCTCGCTCGGCCACGACGAGTACTGGTCCCCGGAGCAGCGCGCCAACGTGGTGGCGGCCCGCGACACCGGGACGAACCTGGCCGTCCTGGGCGCCAACTGCTGCTTCCGCCGGGTGCGCTTCGAGCCCACCGCCCTCGGCCCCGACCGTACCGTGGTCTGCTACAAGGACGCCTGGGCGCAGGACCCGGGCCACCAGGCCGGTGCGCCGGCGACGACCGACTTCCGGGTCGGCCCGGGCGCCGACCCGGAGAGCGCGATGCTCGGCGTGATCTACGACGGCTACCCGGTCGACGCCCCGTACGTGGTCACCTCGCCCGGGCACTGGGCGTTCGAGGGGACGGGCGTCGCGGCCGGGGCGTCCTTCCCGCACCTGGTCGGCGTCGAGTACGACCGGGTGGACACCGGCTTCCCCACCCCGAGGCCGATCGAGGTCATCGCCCACTCCCCCGTGGTCTGCGAGGGCCGCCACTCCCACTCCGACACCGCCTACTACACGGTGCCGAGCGGCGCCGGGGTCTTCGCCAGCGGGACGATGCGCTGGGTGGAGGCCCTCGACGCGCACGGCCCGGGCGGCGGCCAGGCCGTCCACGGCATCGACTCCAGCGCCGGGGACCTGGTCCGCAAGGTCACGGAGAACGTCCTGCGCGCCTTCGCCGCCGGCCCGGCCGGCCGCACCCACCCGGCGGCGGACAACCTCGCCGCCGTCTACGGCCCGGCCTGAGCGGCGGACTCCACGACTGACGCACCGTCAGCGACCGGTCCCGGTGCCGGGGCGGAGACGGGCGCGCGCCCCGGTTACACTCGCACGGTCTCGTCGAACGCCGACGAGCGGACCAGCAGAGCCGTCCAGGACAACCGACCGGTGTGGCGCCGATGCCGGCCGGCAAGGGCACGAGGGAACAGAACATGGTCGAGGCCTCCCCCAAGGTCGTTGTCGTCGTCCCCACGTACAACGAGCGGGAGAACCTTCCGGTCCTCGCCGGGCACCTCGCGGAACTCCCGGTGCCGAACCTGCACCTGCTGGTGGTCGACGACAACTCCCCCGACGGCACCGGTGAGCTCGCCGACAAGCTCGCCGCCGGCTCCGGCGGCACCGTCGGCGTCCTGCACCGCACCGAGAAGGACGGCCTCGGCCGCGCCTACCTGGCCGGCATGGCGCGCGCCCTGGACGAGGGCGCCGATGTGGTGGTCCAGATGGACGCCGACCTCTCGCACCCGGCCTCCGCCATACCGGAGATGGTGCGGGCCCTGCTCGCCGACGACACCGCCGTGGTGCTCGGCTCACGCTACGCGCCCGGCGGCTCCATCGCCGCGGAGTGGCCCTGGCACCGCAAGGCGCTCTCCGCCTGGGCCAACTTCTACGTCAACGCGATCCTCGGCCTGGGCGTGCGGGACGCCACCGCCGGGTTCAAGGCCTGGCGGGCGAGCACCCTGCGGGCCATCGACCTGCCGACCGTCCGGAGCAGCGGCTACTCGTTCCAGGTCGAGATGAACCACCGGGTGATCCAGCGCGGGCTGACCATCAGCGAGGTGCCGATCCGGTTCGAGGAGCGGGTCGTGGGCGCCTCCAAGATGAGCGTCGGGGTGCAGGTCGAGTCCGCCCTCGCGCCCTGGAAGCTGCGCTTCAACCGCGACGGTGAACCCGCCGGGCGCGACTGACGCCCCGTCGTCCGTCCGCGACCCGCGGACGAGCGTGCGCGGCCCCGCGGACGACCGCGCGCGAGCGCCGCCGCGGCGCAACCGGCCCCCTCCGACGTGGTCATTCGGGTAGTAACCCGGCCGGGGGGCGGTGTCAGCCGCGGCTGTGGGGAAAGAAGGCCGTCATGCCCCTTCTCCCGGAGTCCTTCACGACCCTGGTCCGCCGCGGCGCCCGAGAACCCTTCGTCGTCCAGACCGTGCGGGCGACCGTGGCCGCCACCCTCGCCTACGCGGTGGCGACCCGGCTCAGCAGCGAGCCCGCGCCGCTGACGGCGCCGCTGACCGCACTGCTGGTGGTCCAGGTCACCGTCTACTCCACGCTCAAGACCAGCATCCGCCGGGTCAACTCGGTGGTGGTGGGCGTGCTGATCGCGATCGGCTTCAGCGCGGTGGTCGGGCTGTCCTGGTGGAGCCTCGGCATGATCATCCTCGCCTCCCTGGTGATCGGCCGCTTCGTCCGGGTCGAGGAGTTCGTCCAGGAGGTCGCGATCAGCGCGATGCTGATCCTGGGGGTGACCAAACTGGCCTCCCAGGCCTGGGACCGGGTCCTGGAGACGATGATCGGCGCGGCCGTCGGGCTGCTGTTCAACCTGCTCTTCGCCCCGCCGGTCTGGGTGGACACCGCCGGCGAGTCGATCGAGGACCTCGCCCGGCGGGCCCGGCACCTGCTCGTGGACATCGCCGAGGAGCTGGGCCGGCCCATCCCGGTGGCCCGGGCGGCCGAGCGGCTGCACGAGGCCCGCCGGCTCGACCACGCGATCGCCGAGGTGGACGCGGCGCTGCGCCAGGCCGAGGACAGCCTGCGGTTCAACCCCCGGATCAGCGAGGGCCTGCTCTCCCGGCTGGTGCTGCGCACCGGGCTGGACACGCTGGAAATCTGCGTGGTGGTGATCAGGGTGCTGGCCCGCTCGCTCACCGACCTGGCCAAGCGGCGCGGGCCCGGCGAGCGGCTCTTCCCGCCGGACGTCGCGGTGGCCCTGGAGGAGCTGCTGGAGCACGTCGGCGGCGCCATGGTCGGCTTCGCGGTGCTGATCACCACCCAGGTCAGCCGCAACGCCGAGGAGGCCGAGGAGCGGCTGACCGCCGAACTGGCGGCGGCCTGGGCCTGCCGGGAGAACGTCGCCCAGGTGCTGCTGCGCCAGGTCCAGGAGCACCCGGAGGCCTGGCAGCTGCACGGCTCGATGCTGGCCGAGGTGGACCGGATCCTCGACGAACTGGACCTCGAACACCGCAGCCGGCGGCTCATGGAGGAGCTCGACCGGGCGTCGGTGGCGAACCGGGAGCGGTTCACCCGGCTCGCCGGGGTGCGCCGCTTCGTCCGGGGCGAGCGGAGCCCCG
>NZ_JBEPAK010000185.1:0-14274 GCF_040298565.1 Kitasatospora sp. NPDC001539
TTTGGGGCCCCCCTCCGGCATCCCTGAGCGCCCGGGGCCCACCCCCGTGGTGGGCGGGGGCCGGACGCGGCGGCCCACCGTGTGAGGGGGGATCAGGAGGTGGTCAGGGCGGTGTCGTCGATGACGAAGCTGGTCTGGAGGGAGGAGTCCTCGGTGCCGGTGAACTTGACGGTCACCGTCTGGCCGGCGAAGGCGCTGAGGTCGTAGCTGCGCAGGGTGTAGCCGGCGCCCGCGTTGGCGTTGCTGAAGGTGGCCAGGGTGGTCGAGCCGGCCTGGACGGTGAGCTTGTCGTAGGCGGTCGACCCGGACTCGGCGGTGTCGATGTGCAGGTAGAAGCTGAGGGTGGCCTTGCAGCCGGCGGGGACGGTCACCGTCTGGGCGAGGGTGTCGGTGTGGCTGGAGCCGTAGCCGTCGAGCCAGGCCTTCCAGCTGCCGCCGTGGGCGGCCTCACCGGTGGAGTTGTCGACGACGCCGGAGGTGGCCGTCCAGGGCGCGGCGCTGCCGGTCTCGAAGCCGGGGTTGCCGAGCAACTGGGTGCCGGTGCAGGTGCCGCCGCTGCCCGTGACGGTCCAGCTGAAGGTGGTGGAGCCGCTGGCGCCGGTGGAGTCGGTGGCGGTCACCGTCGTGGTGTAGGTGCCGGCCGCGCTCGCGGTGCCGGTGATCAGGCCGGTGGTGGAGCTGATGGACAGGCCGCTCGGCAGGCCGCTCGCGGCGTACCTGAGGGTCTGGCCGGAGGCGGAGTCGGTGGCGTGGATCTGCAGGCTGACCGAACCGCCCTGGGCGGTGGTCTGGTTGCCCGGGTTGGTGACGGAGACGGTGTTGCCGCCGGTGCTGCCGGAGGTGAAGGCGGCGGTGCCGTTGGGGGTGCCGAGGCCGGTCGGGCCGTCGTAGCCGGCGCCGGCGGTGCACAGGTAGGACGGGGAGCAGCTGCCGTTGGCGCCGCTGGTCACGTCGTAGAGGGAGGAGGTGTGGGCGTACGGGTAGGACGCCGGGCTGGTGCCGGCGGCCGGGGTGCCGGCGAGGGCGTAGACCGCGGCGATGATGGGGGAGGAGGCGCTGGTGCCGCCGTAGACGTTCCAGCCGCTGCCGCCGTAGGTCTGGTAGACGGCGACGCCGGTGGCCGGGTCGGCGACGGCGGAGACGTCGGCGACGGTGCGCTTCGAGCAGCCGGTGTCCTTCTGCCAGCTCGGCTTGGCGTCGTAGGCGGAGCAGCCGGAGCCGGCGCCGTTGCCGCCGGAGCTGCTGCCCCAGACCTTCTCGCTCCAGCCGCGGCTGGTGGAGGCGCGGCTGAGGCTGGTGCCGCCAACCGCAGTGACGTACTGGGAGGCCGCCGGGTACTCGACGCCGTAGCCGGAGTCACCGGAGGAGACGGTGATGGCGACGCCGGGGTGGTTGAAGTAGCTGGCGTCGGAGCTCGGGTCGGTGGAGTCCTCGGAGCCGCCGTAGCTGTTGGAGACGTACTTGGCGCCCATCGAGACGGCGGTGTTGACGGCGGCGCCCAGGTTCTCCATGTTCGCGTCGTCGGACTCGACGAGCAGGATGTGGCAGTTGGGGCAGATCGCGCTGACCATGTCGACGTCGAGCGAGATCTCGCCGGCCCAGCCGCTGTCCGCGGTGGGGTAGTTGGTGCCGCCGCGCTGGTCGACCTTCTTGAAGCAGCCGTTGGCGGTGGTGCACGCGGGCAGCCCGTACTGGGAGCGGTAGGTGGCGAGGTCGGACTCGGCGTTGGGGTCGTCCTGGGCGTCGACGATGGCGACGGTGGCGCCGGAGCCGGCCGAGGCGGGGAGGTTGTACGCGGCGGTCAGGTCGCCGGGGCCGTAGCCGGAGGGCAGGATGTTCGGTGCCAGGGTGCCCTGTTGGACGATGTCGGTGCGGGCGAGCGCGAGGCAGGCCATCTCACCGGGGTGGCTGGGGGCGGCACAGAGCCGCTTGGTGGCGGCGGAGTGCGCCGAGCCGTCGGCCGTGGTGGCCGCCGGGGTCGCGGTGGCCGCCGGGGCGGTGACCGCGAGCAGGCCGGTGGCGGCCATGGCGAGGGCGGGCAGGGCGGCGAGCAGTCTGCGCGCCCGTGGCGGACGCGGGCTGCTGGGGGAGTGGAAGCGCAAGAGTCGACCCTCCGTGGGGTGAGGGCGCGGCCGGTGCCGGCATGGGGGTGCTCGCCGGTACGGGCTCGGGCCCGTGCTGACGGATCACGGCATGTGCTGGCCGGCCCCGGTTGGTGGCCGCGGGCCGGCGTGGTGCTTGCGCTGAACTGTGAGGCGGGGGACGTCCCGGGCCGGAAACGGGGGGACACCTCAGCGATGGTGACAGGACCATGACATGCCAGGGGGCGCATCAAGGGCCGCACCGCCCAGGGGCGTTGCCGTAGCGGTGCGGCCATGACGTTACTGACGGGTCGTCGGCGCCCTCAAGGAGCCGTGCGCAGCTTTTACCCGGGCTTGCCCATGAGTTGTCCGGAGGATGAGACGGGCGCTTCCCGGGGGCGGTTCGCCGTGCGCCGCGCGTGGCCCGGCGGTCGGGACCGAGGGCATAATGAAATCCATGTTCATGTAGAGTCTCCCCGTGTCGACCCCGACAGAACGGAGCCCCTGATGTCCGCCCACTGCCAACTGACCGGTCGCAAGCCGGGCTTCGGCCATGCGATCTCGCACTCGCACCGCCGCACCCCGCGCCGCTTCGACCCGAACATCCAGCGCAAGCGCTACTGGCTGCCCAGCGAGGGCCGCTACGTGCGCCTCACGCTCAGCGCCAAGGGCCTGAAGACCGTCGACGCCATCGGGATCGAGGCCGCCGTGGCCCGGATCCGCGCCCGGGGGGAGAAGGTCTGATGGCCAAGCAGAGCAAGATCGCCAAGAACGAGCAGCGCCGTGCCGTCGTGGCCCGCTACGCCGAGCGCCGGGCCGAGCTGAAGAAGATCATCGCTCGGCCCACCAGCACCCCCGAGGAGCGCGCCGCCGCCCAGCGCGAGCTGGCCGGCCAGCCCCGGGACGCCAGCGCCACCCGGGTCCGCAACCGCGACGCCGTGGACGGCCGCCCGCGCGGCTACCAGCGCGCCTTCGGCCTGTCCCGGATCAACCTGCGCACCATGGCCCACGCCGGACAGCTGCCGGGCGTGCGCAAGTCGAGCTGGTGAGCACCGTGCCCGCACACCTCAGGCTCCCCGTCGTCGTGGTGGCCGGCCTGCACCGTGCCGAACGCCGCCGCGCCGTCCAGGAGTTGCTCGACGGCGGCGTCAACGGCGTGGTCCTCCACCACGATCTGCGCGACGCCGGCCGGGGCACCGTCCACCGCGAACTGCGGGACACCGACGGGGTGTACGACACCGCCGAGCTCCCGCTGACCAACGACTGCCCCTGCTGCGCCCTGCGCGAGGACCTGCTGCCGCTGCTCGCCGGCATCGCCGAGGCCGGCGAGCACGGGCTGGCGGTCGTCGAGCTGTGGGGCGGCAGCGACCCGCACCCGGCGGTCGAGGTGATCGCCGGCGGCGAGGTGGACGGCCGCCCCATGGAGGAGTTGATCGAGCTCGCCGGCGTGGTCACCGCCGTCGACCCGGACCGGCTGCTCGGCGAACTGTCCGTCTCCGACGAGCTGTCCGAGCACGGCGAGCACACCTGCCCGGACGACGTCCGCACCCGGGCCGAGGCGCTCGCCCACCAGATCGAGTACGCCACCACGATCGCCGTCGCCCGCGGCGGCGAGAGCGGCCTGTCGATGCTGCGCCAGCTGCACCCGACCGCACGCCGGGTGCTGCTCGGCACCGGAGAACTGCTGCGCGCGGCGCTCGGCGGCTTCGACGTGCCGGCCGCCCGCGACCGGGTCAACCCGGCGCTGGCCCTGCTGCCGCAGGAGCACGACGAGGCGGGCGTGGCCACCCTGGTGTGGGAGCGCCGCCGCCCGCTGCACCCCGTCCGGCTGCACGCCGCGCTGGAACTGCTCGTCCCGGCGGCCCAGCGCAGCCGCGGCCGGTTCTGGCTGGCCAACCGCCCGGAGCTGATGCTGGCCTGGGACGCGGCCGGGGCGAACCTCGCGGTCGAGGAGTGCGGGCCCTGGCTGGCCTCGCTGCCGGACGCCGCCTGGGAGCACTACCCGCCCGCCCGGCGGGCCGCCGCCGCCCTGGACTGGCACCCCGCCCACGGCGACCGCGTCCAGCAACTCGCCTTCACCGCCGAGGGCCTGGACGTCGACGGGATCGTCGAGCTGCTCGACTCGTGCCTGCTCACCGACGCCGAGCTGATGGCGGGGGAACAGGGCTGGAAGGCCCTGCCCGACGCCTTCGCCGACCTGCTCGAACCCGTTTCCTGACCGGGCGGACCAGCCCGGCACGCGGCGGGCGCCACCGCCGTCGGCGCGCCCGCCGCCCCCCACCCCTTCCAGAGGAGCTCTGACATGGCCGTTCCGAAGCGCAAGACCTCCCGGAGCAACACCCGCCACCGCCGCTCGCAGTGGAAGGCCGCTGCTCCGCAGCTCGTACCGATCACCGTCGAAGGCCGTGAGCACCTGGTGCCGCGCAACCTGGTGAAGGCCTACGAGCGGGGCCTGCTCGTGCCGTAGGGCCGTGGCAGCACGGCGAGGGGTCGCAGCCCGTGGGGGGCTGCGACCCCTCGCCGTTTCCGGCGGCGCCCCCTCAGGAGGCGTCCCCGGGGAGCCCGGCCGCCGGAGCCGGCGCCGACGTCCCGCGCGGGTCGGTCGACCGCGGGCTCAGCCCGCGCAGGACGGGCAGAGCCCGCGGTAGGTGACCTCGGCGCCGGAGACGGCGAAGCCGAAGCGCTGGTCCGCCGGGAGGTCGGCGAGCGGGTTGCCGAGGGGGTGGACGTCGCGGATGGCGCCGCAGCCGGTGCAGACCAGGTGCTGGTGCGGGCGGTGCGCGTTGGGGTCGTAGCGCTTGGCCCGTCCGTCGGTGGAGACCTCGACCACCTCGCCGAGGGTGACCAGTTCGCCGAGGGTGTTGTAGACCGTCGCCCTGGAGATCTCCGGGAGGCGCTCGGCGGCGAGCACGTGCACCTCGTCCGCGGTCAGGTGCACGTGGTCGCCGTCCAGGACCTCGGCGACGACGCGCCGCTGGGAGGTGAGGCGCCAGCCGCGCCCGCGCAGCCGCTCCAGCAGGTCACTCATATCGGTTCACCTATTCAGGTCACGGGGAGACCGGAGTTTACCAATACACATCCACTGGTGTCCGGTTCGCGATCGGATCTGGCTTTGGTGTCTTTCTTGACTTGGATTGAGTCCACCGTAGGATCGGCTCCGGCGCTAGCCTGGGTAGCAACAGGACGCAGCAGGACACCGCTACCCCGAAACAGCGGCCGTACACAGCGGTAGCAGCACTTGGTGCCGTAGGTAGCAGATGGACACCGTGATCCGCCTTGTAGGGAAGGATTCCCATGTCTGAGAACCACGACGCAACCGGTCTTGAGGCGAGCGCGGGCGGCTGCCCGGTCAACCACGGGCGCGCGCTCCACCCCACCCAGGGCGGCGGGAACCGCCAGTGGTGGCCGGAACGGCTGAACCTGAAGATCCTGGCCAAGAACCCCGCCGTGGCGAACCCGCTCGGCGCCGACTTCGACTACGCCGAGGCCTTCAAGTCCCTCGACCTCCCGGCCGTCAAGCGGGACATCCAGGAGGTGCTCACCTCCTCGCAGGACTGGTGGCCCGCCGACTTCGGCAACTACGGCCCCTTCATGATCCGCATGGCCTGGCACAGCGCCGGCACCTACCGGATCAGCGACGGCCGCGGCGGCGCCGGCGGTGGCCAGCAGCGCTTCGCCCCGCTGAACAGCTGGCCGGACAACGCCAGCCTGGACAAGGCCCGCCGCCTGCTCTGGCCGGTGAAGAAGAAGTACGGCCGCAGCCTGTCCTGGGCCGACCTCATGGTGCTGGCCGGCAACGTCGCCCTCGAGACCATGGGCCTGCAGACCTTCGGCTTCGGCGGCGGCCGCGTCGACGAGTGGGAGCCCGACGAGGACGTCTACTGGGGCCCGGAGACCACCTGGCTGGACGACAAGCGCTACACCGGCGACCGCGAGCTGGAGAGCCCGCTCGCCGCCGTCCAGATGGGCCTGATCTACGTCAACCCCGAGGGCCCCAACGGCAACCCGGACCCGATCGCCGCCGCCCGCGACATCCGCGAGACCTTCTACCGGATGGCGATGAACGACGAGGAGACCGTCGCGCTGATCGCCGGCGGCCACACCTTCGGCAAGACCCACGGCGCCGGCCCGGCGGACAACGTCGGCCCGGACCCGGAGGCCGCGCCGATGGAGCAGCAGGGCCTCGGCTGGAAGAGCCGCTACGGCACCGGCGTCGGCGGCGACGCCATCACCAGCGGCCTCGAGGGCACCTGGACGCCCACCCCGACGACCTGGGACAACAGCTTCTTCGAGACGCTGTTCGGCTACGAGTGGGAGCTCACCAAGAGCCCGGCCGGCGCCCACCAGTGGAAGCCGAAGGACGGCGCCGGCGAGGGCACCGTCCCGGACGCCCACGACCCGAACAAGCGGCACGTCCCGATCATGCTCACCACGGACCTCTCGCTGCGCTTCGACCCGGTGTACGAGCAGATCTCCCGGCGCTTCCTCGAGCACCCGGAGCAGTTCGCCGACGCCTTCGCCCGCGCCTGGTACAAGCTGACCCACCGCGACATGGGCCCGGTCGTGCGCTACCTCGGCCCGGAGGTCCCGAGCGAGCAGCTGATCTGGCAGGACCCGCTGCCGGCCGTCACCTACCAGCAGATCGACGCCGCCGACGTCGCCGACCTCAAGCGGCGGATCGCCGCCACCGGCCTGTCGGTCTCCGAGCTGGTCTCCACCGCCTGGGCCGCGGCCTCCTCCTACCGCAACAGCGACAAGCGCGGCGGCGCCAACGGCGGCCGGATCCGGCTCCAGCCGCAGGCCGGCTGGGAGGTCAACGAGCCGGACCGGCTGGCCACCGTGCTGCGCGCCCTGGAGGGCGTGCAGGCGGAGTTCAACGCGCAGGCCGGCGACAAGCAGGTCTCCATCGCCGACCTGGTGGTGCTGGCCGGCGGCGTCGGCGTCGAGCAGGCGGCCAAGGCGGCCGGCCTCGCGGTCGAGGTGCCGTTCGCACCCGGCCGGGTGGACGCCACGCAGGAGCTGACCGACACCGAGTCCTTCGCCGCGCTGGAGCCGAAGGCCGACGGCTTCCGCAACTGGCTCGGCAAGGGCAACCGCCTGCCGGCCGAGTTCCTGCTGCTCGACAAGGCGAACCTGCTGGGCCTGAGCGCGCCCGAGATGACCGTCCTCGTCGGCGGCCTGCGCGTCCTCGGCGCCAACCACCAGCAGTCCGCGCACGGCGTCTTCACCGAGACCCCGGGCGTGCTGACGAACGACTTCTTCGTCAACCTGCTGGACCTGGGCACCACGTGGAAGTCCACCTCCGAGGACGCCCACACCTTCGAGGGCCGGGACGCCTCCGGCCAGGTCAAGTGGACCGGTACCCGCGCCGACCTGGTCTTCGGCTCGAACTCCGAACTGCGCGCCGTCGCCGAGGTGTACGCGAGCGACGACGCCAAGGAGAAGTTCGTGGAGGACTTCGTCGCGGCCTGGGTCAAGGTCATGAACGCCGACCGCTTCGACCTGGTCTGAGCGGCGACCCGGTCGACCCGGCCGAGCCGTTGACCGGTTCGACGGGGTGACCGGCTGAGCGGTGACGGCGGGAGTCCGGGGGCAGCGGCCCCCGGGCTCCCGCCGCGCGTCGTCGCCCGTCACCTGCGTACGGCGCCCCGGCAGCCGCTCAGGCCTCTCCGGCCTTCTGCTCCGCCTCCCGCTGTTCCTCCGCCTTCCGCTCCGCCGCCCGGACCTGTTCGGTGAAGGCGTGCTCGTCGACCCGCTCGACCGTCGCGCCGTGCTCGGCCGCCAGCTCGTCGGCCGGCCCGGGGGAGGCCTCCCGGACCTCGAGCGCGACCAGTGCGCCGCCGTCCGGCACCCGGGGCGAGAGCACGATCAGCGCGGCGCCGGCCTCCGTCGCGGAGTGCTCCTCGGCCGCGTTGCCGAGCGCCGCACCCGCCGCGAAGCCCAGCAGCACCCCGACCGGCCCGCCCAGCAGCCCCACCAGGCCTCCCAGCAGCCCCGAGCCCACGGTGGCCACACCGGCGCCCCGGGTGAAGGTGTCCTTCACCTCCAGCACCCCGTCGCCGTCGCGCTCCAGGGCGGCTGCCATCCGCAGGCCGGGCAGGTGCTGCGCCTCGGCGAAGGCGGCCGGCCAGCCGGCGGCGTCGGGGAAGGTCAGCAGGACGAGGTTGTGCTGGTCGCTCATCGCACTCCGATCGGGCTGGGTCCTGTCCGGTGCCGGGTCTCCATCGTGACTCCCGGTGCGCGTCCCGGCCACGGGAGCGAGCACGGGTGTCCCGCGCGGTCCGCCTTCCCCGTCCGCCGCCGAGCATGCGGCGCGCCCGCCCTCCCGTCCTCCCGTCTCCGAGTCGTTGCCGCCGTTGCCGCCGCTCCCGCCGTCCGGCCGCCGCTGCTCACCTGGACGGCGACGGACCGAGCGCGGCGCGCTCCAGCGGCGCCGACGGGTCCACCGCGAGGTCGGCCGGTGCCGGCTCGGCGCCGGCGCGGACCAGCAGGTCGCCGATCGCCGCGACCATGGCGCCGTTGTCGGTGCAGAGCCGGAGCGGGGGCACCCGCAGGGCGATCCCCGCAGCCGCGCACCGCTGCTCGGCGAGCGCCCGCACCCGGGAGTTGGCCGCCACCCCGCCGACCACCACGAGGGTGCCGATCCCGTGCTCGGTGCAGGCGCGCACCGCCTTGCGGGTCAGCACGTCCGCGATCGCCTCCTGCAGGGCGGCCGCCGCGTCCGGGACGTGCGGTTCGCGCTGCGCCTCCACCCAGCGGGCGGCGGCGGTCTTCAGGCCGGAGAAGGAGAACGCGTACGGGTCGTCCTGCGCCCCGGTGAGCGGGCGGGGGAGCCGGACGGCCGCCGGGTCGCCGGTGCGGGCGGCGCGGTCGATCGCGGGGCCGCCGGGGTAGGGCAGGCCGAGGATGCGCGCGACCTTGTCGAAGCACTCGCCCGCCGCGTCGTCCAGGGTGTCGCCGAGGTGGACGATCGGGTCGCGGGAAGGTCCCGGACGAGGAGCAGGGAGGTGTGGCCGCCGGAGACGATCAGCACCACGCTGGGGTCGGGCAGCGGTCCGCCGTCGAGGGCCGCCGCGGCGACGTGCCCGGCGAGGTGGTGCACCCCGTACAGCGGGACGCTCAGCGCGTACGCGTAGCCCTTGGCGGCGGCCACTCCGACCTGCAGCGCCCCGGCCAGCCCCGGGCCGGTCGTCACGGCGACGGCGCCGACGTCACGCAGCGTCAGTCCGGCGCGGTCCAGCGCCTCCTGGACGACCGGCGCCATCGCGTGGACGTGCGCCCGGGCGGCGATCTCCGGGACGACCCCGCCGTAGCGGGCGTGTTCGTCCATCGAGGAGGCCACCGCCTGCCCGAGCAGCACGCCACCGCGGACCAGGCCCGCGCCGGTCTCGTCGCAGGAGGACTCGATGCCCAGCACCACCGGCGACCCTGTCATGGGCACTCACCCTGGTCGGTCATTACGTTCACGAGTGACCATTGTGCCCGACGTGATGTGAGAGACATGTAGGAGCCCATAGTGCGTTCCTGCAACTGATGCGCAATAGTGTTGTCCCGGCACGATCGATACGACCAACCCGCCGAAAGGGGCCGTGTCCTGATGGGCACCTACACGCTTCCCGACCTGCCGTACGACTACTCCGCGCTGGAGCGGGCGATGTCGGCCGAGATCCTGGAGCTGCACCACTCCAAGCACCACGCCGCGTACGTGAAGGGTGCCAACGACACCCTGGAGCAGCTGGCCGAGGCCCGCGACAAGGAGCAGTTCGGCGGTCTGGTCGGCCTGCAGAAGACCTTCGCCTTCCACCTGTCGGGGCACGTGCTGCACTCGCTGTTCTGGCAGAACCTGTCCCCCGAGGGCGGCGACCGCCCCGAGGGCGAGCTCGCCGACGCCATCGCCGAGCACTTCGGCAGCTTCGAGGCCTTCAAGAAGCAGCTCACCAACGCCACCACCGGCGTGCAGGGCTCCGGTTGGGGCATCCTTTCCTGGGAGCCGCTCGGGCAGCGCCTGATCGTCGAGCAGGTCTACGACCACCACGGCAACGTGGGCCAGAACACCACCCCGCTGCTCGCCTTCGACGCCTGGGAGCACGCCTACTACCTGCAGTACCGCAACGTCCGCCCGGACTACGTCACCCGTCTGTGGGACGTCGTCAACTGGCAGGACGTCCAGGCCCGCTTCGCGGCTGTCAAGAGCGCCTGACCCGTTCCGGGTGACGGCGGGGCCCCGGACCGGTCGGGCGTTCCGGGGCCCCGCCCAGCTCACGGCGGGTGCGCGGGGCGGATCCGGGGCGGTCGGCACGCCCGGGCGCACGGAACCGAAGACTGGGCGCCATCCGCAGTTCTCCCGCGGGGAGCGTCCGGTCGGTACGCTCGGACCACCGTCGGCCACCGGCGGTCGGCGGCCGAACGGCCCGCCCGCTCCCGAGCGAAAGGCCTTCCATGGCGCCGCGCCTGTCCGTCGTCGTCCCGGTCTACAACGTCGAGCGCTACCTCGTGGAGTGCCTGGACTCGATCGCGGCGCAGACCTTCGAGGACTTCGAGTGCGTCGTGGTCGACGACGGCTCGACCGACGACGGCCCCGTCATCGCCAAGGCGTACGCCGCCAAGGACGGGCGCTTCCGGCTGGTCCAGCAGGAGAACAAGGGCCTCGGCGCGGCCCGCAACACCGGCTGGCGCCACCTCACCCCGGGCACCGAGTACCTGGCCTTCGTGGACAGCGACGACACCCTGCCACCGCAGGCCTACGAGCTGATGATCCGCACCCTGGACGGGACGGGGTCCGACTTCGCCGCGGGCAACGCGCTGCGGCTGCGCACCACCGGGCTGACCCCCTCCCACGCGCACCGCCGCCCGTTCCGGGAGACCCGGCTGCGCACCCACGTCAGCGAACTGCCCGCCCTGGTCACCGACCGCACCGCCTGGAACAAGGTCTACCGCCGCTCCTTCTTCGACGCCGCGGGCCTCCTCTACCCCGAGGGCATCCTGTACGAGGACGCCCCGGTCAGCGTGCCCCTGCACTTCCTCGCCGAACGGGTCGACGTGCTCGCCGACCCGATCTACCACTGGCGGGTGCGTGAGGACGGCGCGCTGTCCATCACCCAGAAGAAGACCGACCCGCGCGGCCTGATCGACCGCGTCCGCTCGATGGAACTCGTCCGGGAGTGGCTCCAGGGGCGCAGCGAGCCGGAGTTCGCCGAGTACCTGCGCGCCTACGACCTGAACTGCCTGGTCGAGGAGATCCCGATGTTCTTCTGGTCCGTCCCGGACGGCGACCGGCCGTACTGGGAGGTCTACCAGCGGCACGTCAGCCGGCTCCTGCACGCCATCGGCACGGAGCGGTTGGCCGGCCTCAACGCCCAGCTCCGGCTGAAGTACCGGCTCACCCTGGCCGATGCGATGAACCGCTTCGTGGCCGTCCAGCGGGTGCACCTGCTCGTCCGCCGCTCCCGCCAGGCCGCCGCCCGGCGGGCCGCGGCCGTCCGCCGGCCCGCCGGGGCCCGGGCCTGACCCTGCCCGGCCCGCCGGCCTGCCCGGTCGGGAGGCGCCGAAGAATCAGGAGGCGCCGAAGAAGGTGTCCAGGATCCGCTGGGCGGCCAGCCCCGCGGGCAGGGTGCCGGCCCGGACCTCGGCTTCCAGCGACGGGGCGAGGCGCCGCACCTCGGGGTGCTCGTGCAGCCGGGCGTGGAGCTGGTCGTGGACCATGGACCAGGTCCACTCGACCTGCTGGTCACGGCGCCTGGCGGCCAACGCACCCGTCGCGTCGAGGACCTTGCGGTGCTGCTGGAGGCGTTCCCACAGCACGTCCAGCCCGGCGCCGTCGCGGCCGCTGCAGGTCAGGACCGGCGGGGTCCACGCAGCGTCGGGAGCCTGCAACAGGCGCAGGGCGCCGGCCAGTTCGCGGGCGGCCGCCTTGGCGTCGCGCTCGTGTGGGCCGTCCGCCTTGTTGACGGCGATGACGTCCGCCAGTTCCAGGACGCCCTTCTTGATGCCCTGGAGCTGGTCGCCGGTGCGGGCCAGGCTGAGGAGCAGGAAGGTGTCGACCATCCCGGCCACCGCCGTCTCGGACTGGCCGACGCCGACGGTCTCGATCAGGACGACGTCGTACCCCGCCGCCTCCATCACCACCATCGACTCCCGGGTGGCCTTGGCGACCCCGCCGAGCGTCCCCGAGGTCGGCGACGGCCGGACGAAGGCGTTCGGGTCGACGGCGAGGCGCTCCATCCTGGTCTTGTCGCCCAGGATGGAGCCGCCCGTCCGGCTCGAGGTCGGGTCGACGGCGAGCACCGCGACCCGGTGGCCGAGGCCGGTGAGCATCGTCCCGAAGGAGTCGATGAAGGTCGACTTGCCGACACCGGGCACACCGGTGACGCCGACCCGGACCGCCCCGCCCGCGTGCGGCAGCAGCCGCTGGAGCAGCTGCTGCGCGAGGGCGCGGTGGTCGGGCCGGCTGGACTCGACGAGGGTGACGGCGCGCGCGATCCAGGCGCGCGAGCCGTCCAGGACCCCCGCCGCGTAGCTGTCGAGGTCGATCGTCCGCGGAGGCATCCGGGTCAGACCGTCACAGCTCGTGGCCGAGGTCGGCCGCCAGCGACTTCAGCAGGTCGTACGCGGCGTCCGGGATCACCGTGCCGGGCGGAAAGACCGCCGCCGCGCCCGCCTCGCGGAGCGCGTCGAAGTCCTGCGGGGGGATCACCCCGCCGACCACGATGGTGATGTCCTCCCGGCCCGCCGCGGCGAGTTCGGCGCGCAGCGCGGGCACCAGGGTGAGGTGCCCGGCGGCCAGCGAGGAGACCCCGACGATGTGCACGTCCGCCTCGACGGCCTGGCGGGCGACCTCGGCCGGGGTCTGGAACAGCGGGCCGACGTCCACCGTGAACCCGAGGTCGGCGAAGGCGGTGGCGATCACCTTCTGGCCGCGGTCGTGGCCGTCCTGGCCCATCTTGGCGACCAGGATGCGCGGGCGGCGCCCCTCGGCCCGCTCGAACCGCTCGACCAGGTCCCGGGTGCGCTGGAGGGGGGCCGACGGGCCCGCTTCGTCTCGGTACACACCGGAGATGGTACGGATCTGGCCGGAGTGACGGCCGTACACCTTCTCCAGGGCGTCCGAGATCTCGCCGACGGTCGCCTTGGCCCGGGCCGCGCCGACGGCCAGGTGCAGCAGGTTGCCGTCCAGGGAGCCACCGCGCTGCGGACCGGCCTCGGCGGCGCGGGTCAGCGCGTGCAGCGCGTCCTGGCAGGCCGCCTCGTCCCGCTCCTCGCGCAGCCGGCGCAGCTTCTCGATCTGCCGGGCGCGGACCGCCGAGTTGTCGACCTTCAGCACGTCGATCTGCTCGTCGCTGTCGACCCGGTACTTGTTGACGCCGATCACCGGCTGGCGGCCGGAGTCGATGCGCGCCTGGGTGCGGGCGGCGGCCTCCTCCACGCGCATCTTGGGGATGCCCGCGTCGATGGCCTTGGCCATGCCGCCGGCCGCCTCGACCTCCTGGATGTGCTGCCAGGCGCGGGCCGCGAGGTCGTGGGTGAGCTTCTCCACGTACGTCGAGCCGCCCCAGGGGTCGATCACCCGGCAGGTGCCCGACTCCTGCTGCAGCAGCAGCTGGGTGTTGCGGGCGATGCGGGCGGAGAAGTCGGTGGGCAGCGCCAGCGCCTCGTCCAGGGCGTTGGTGTGCAGCGACTGGGTGTGCCCCTGGGTGGCGGCCATCGCCTCCACGCAGGTCCGGGTCACGTTGTTGAACACGTCCTGGGCGGTGAGCGACCAGCCCGAGGTCTGCGAATGGGTGCGCAGCGAAAGGGACTTCGGGTTCTTCGGGTCGAACTGCCGGACCAGCTTGGCCCACAGCAGCCGGGCCGCGCGCAGCTTGGCGACCTCCATGAAGAAGTTCATGCCGATCGCCCAGAAGAACGACAGCCGCGGCGCGAAGGCGTCCACGTCCAGCCCCACGTCCAGGCCCGCGCGCAGGTACTCCACCCCGTCGGCCAGGGTGTAGGCCAGCTCCAGGTCGGCGGTGGCCCCGGCCTCCTGGATGTGGTAGCCGGAGATGGAGATCGAGTTGTACCGGGGCATCCGCTGCGAGGTGTACGCGAAGATGTCCGAGATGATCCGCATCGACGGCTGCGGCGGGTAGACGGCCGCCGTCGGGCTCCTCCAGCTTGGCGAGCATCCGGATCAGGGTGGTCTTGCCGTCGCCGTTGC
>NZ_JBEPAK010000186.1:0-14200 GCF_040298565.1 Kitasatospora sp. NPDC001539
GGCCGCGTTCCCGGTGGCGTTCGCCGACGGCCGGGGCCCGTCGCGGGTGGCACTGGTCACAGCGGTCGGGCGGGGTACGACCGGGCCTAGTAGCCGGCGCCGGCGACGCACCGAGGCGCCTCCGAACCGGACCGGGGGCGACTCCCGCCCATGATCAACGGTGCGTCGACTCCGGCCTCCGGCCGGTGCGAGGACTACGCGCGGTAGTACACCACCCGGTTTGGGACTGCGCTCGGCGCCGGTTAAAGCTGAGTGCTCCCCCGCTCAGCACCCGCCCGGACCGGGCGTCCGGTGCTGTCCCCGCACGACCGTGAGGTACGCCAGGCGATGTCCACCGTCCCGCCCGTGGGGCCGGCCCTGCGCCGGCTCGCCGCCCGAACGGCGGCCCAGGCGGCCGCCTGGCAGCCCCGGCTCCGCCACGCCCTCGGCAGCCACGTGGCGCCGCCGCTGCGCGCCCTCGCCGTCCCGCGGCACGCCACCCTGCCGGGCAGCCGGCAGCGGGCCGAGCGCGACCACGCGGTCGCCTCCGCCGGCGCGGCCGCGGTGCTGCTGGCCGGCGTGCTGCTGGCGGCGGCGCCGAGCAGCGCCTCGGCGCAGACCGTGCGGCCGACCACCCCGGGCAGTTCCGCGTTCACGGCCGCCCAGGCGGCGGTGCCCGACCCGGGCGTGGTCCAGGTGGCCGGGCCCAGCCCGTACGAGCTGCCCGCGGACGCCGCCTCGGCGCAGGCGTTCGTGGCGGTGGCGCCCAACCTGGAGCCGGCCGAGGCGCCGGCCGAGGCGCCCTCGCCCGCCCCTGCGCCTGCGCCGGAACCCGCCCCTGCGCCGCAGCCGGAGCCCGCGCCGGCTCCCGCTCCCGCACCCGCACCCGCACCCGCACCCGCACCGGACTGGTCGGCGCCGGTGCCGAACGCGCCGACCAGCAACCCGTACGGCGTGGCCAACTCCGGGTACGCCGCCGGGTACCACACCGGTGTCGACTTCGCGGTCCGCCCGGGCACCCCGGTGCTGGCGGTCGGCAGCGCGACGGTGGTCTCGGCCGGCTGGGACGGCGCCTACGGCAAGGAGGTCGTCCTGCGGCTCGCCGACGGGCACTTCGCCCAGTACGCCCATCTGTCCGCGCTCTCGGTCCGGGCGGGGGCCCACGTGTCGGCGGGCGAGCGGGTCGGGCTGTCCGGCAGCACCGGCAACTCGACCGGGCCGCACCTGCACTTCGAGATCCGCACCAGCAACCGCTACGGCGCGGTGGTCAACCCGATCGCCTACCTGTCCGCACACGGCGTCACGGCCTTCTAGCGGGCGTCCCGTTCGGCTCCGCCGCCGGACCGCGCCGCCGTGGTCCGGCCCCGTCGGGCGGGGCTCAGCCGGCGGTGCTGACGGGGTGGCTGATCCGGGCGCCGATCTCCAGCGAGACCTCCCGGGCCGCACCGATGGCCTCGTCGAGGGAGGCCGTCGGCAGCTTCTCGCCCCAGACGTTCTGGGCGTGGGCGCAGTCCGAGGTGTCCTGCTTGAGCAGGAACAGCGCCGAGTGCACGGTGAACAGCGCCATCGCGGCCCGCAGCCGGTCCGGGAACTCCGCGGCCGGCCCGTGCACCAGCTGCACCATGGTGACCATGCGGTCCCGGAAGGCGAGCCCGGCCGGGGACTCGCGCAGCGCGGGCTGGTTCTCGTGGAAGAAGCGCAGCAGCGGCGCCCGCTCGGCCATTCCGTCAGCGAAGCGGCTGATCAGCTCGTCGCGGACCTTCGGGCTCCAGGTCTGCCGGCGGCCCCACTCGATGGTCTCGTCGATCGGCGCGGCCATCCGCTCGACGATGCCGAGGACGATGTCGTCCTTGGTCTTGAAGTGGTAGTAGAGCGCGGCCTTGGTGACGCCCAGCCGGTCGGCGATCTCCCGCAGCGAGGTCTGCTCGTAGCCCTGCTCGGAGAAGAGCTCCAGCGACACCTCGATGATGCGAGCCCGGGTGTCGCTGCGGGGGCTGTGCGGAGTGCCCATGGCCTGCCTCATGACTGCGTCGGTGACTGCTGCGGACCCCAGGGTGGCGTCCGCCCCGGGCTCATTCTCCCTGCCCGGGCGGTCGGTCTTAAAACTGGCTTGACGACCGGCTAGGAAACAACTTACCGTGCCGACGATCGATAAACTAGCCGGGCGACAAGTAAGTGACCCGCCGCACGGCGCGACGCTCGTCCGAACCACCCTCCGGGAGACCCCACCCCATGTCACAGTCCCAGACCGCCGGCCCGGTACCGGAGGACAAGACGGCCGAGGAGGAGCAGCCGCGGTCACCCCGCGAGATCCGCCTCGTCATGGTCGGCTTGGTCGTCACGATGCTGCTGGCCATGCTCGACAACCTGATCGTCGGCACCGCGATGCCGACCATCGTCGGCGACCTCGGCGGCGCCGAGCACCTGTCCTGGGTGGTCACCGCGTACACGCTGGCCACCGCCGCCTCCACCCCGATCTGGGGCAAGCTCGGCGACCTCTACGGCCGCAAGGGCACCTTCCTCACCTCGATCGTGATCTTCCTGGTGGGCTCGGCGCTGTCCGGCCTGTCGCAGAACATGAACGAGCTGATCGGCTTCCGAGCCCTCCAGGGCCTGGGCGCCGGCGGTCTGATGGTCGGCGTCATGTCGATCATGGGCGCGCTCGTCCCGCCCCGCGACCGCGGCAAGTACCAGGGCATGTTCGCCGCGGTGATGGCCCTGGCCACCATCGGCGGCCCGCTGGTCGGCGGCTTCATCACCGACCACCTGAGCTGGCACTGGACCTTCTACATCAACCTGCCGCTCGGCGTGGTCGCCCTCGCGGTCGTCGTCGCCACCCTGAAGCTGCCGAAGGTCCGCAACAACGCCCGGATCGACTACCTGGGCGCGATCCTCCTGACCGTCGGCATCACCTCGCTCGTGCTGATCACCACCTGGGGCGGCCAGCAGTACGCCTGGGGCTCCAAGGAGATCCTCGGCCTGGCCGCGCTCGCCGCCGCCTCGCTGATCGCCTTCTGCTACGTGGAGCAGCGGGTCGAGGAGCCGATGCTGCCGCTGAGCCTGTTCAAGAACCTGAACTTCACCCTGGTCTCGATCATCGGCTTCATCGTCGGCTTCGTGATGTTCGGCTCGACCGTCTTCCTGCCGCTCTACCAGCAGATCGTCCAGGGCGCCTCGGCGACCAACTCCGGGCTGCTGCTGATGCCGATGATGTTCGGCATGCTGGTCGTCTCGCTGGTGGTCGGCCAGGCCGTCACCAAGACCGGCAAGTACCGGGTCTTCCCGATCATCGGCACCGTCGTGATGACCGGCGGCCTGATCCTGCTCTCCACCATGGGCACCGAGACCAGCAGCTTCACCTCCGCCTGCTGGATGGTCGTGCTGGGCGCCGGCATGGGCTTCCTGATGCAGATCACCATGCTGGTCGCCCAGAACAGCGTCGAGCTCAAGGACATGGGCGTGGCCAGCTCCACCGCCACCCTGTTCCGCACCATCGGCGGTTCGTTCGGCGTCGCTCTGTTCGGCGCGCTGTTCAACAGCCGGGTCACCGACACCATGAAGGAGCGGCTGGCCGGCAAGCAGCTGCCCCCCGGTGGCGCCAAGGACCCGGGCCAGACCAGCCCGGCCGAGCTGCGCAAGATGCCCGACTACATCCAGGACGCCTACCACCACGCGGTGTCCAACGGCCTGCACACCGTCTTCCTGTGGGGTGCCGGGGTGGCCGTGATCGCCATCGCCGCGGCGCTGTTCCTGCGCGAGGTGCCGCTGCGCGGCACCGGCAAGGGCGAGAAGCCGGCCGAGTCCTCGCTGGAGGCGGCGGCCGTCTGACGGCTGCGCGCCCGCTCGGTGCGGCGCCCCCGGGAGGTCCTCCTCCCGGGGGCGCCGTCGCGTTGCGGGGTGCGGCGGCTCGGCAGCGCCGCCGTGCCGCTACGGGGCGGCCCGCTCCTCGGGGCGCCGCCGCGTCACTGCGGGACGGCCGCTCGGCAGCGCCGCCGCGTCGCTACGGGCCGGCGCTCGGCAGCGCCGCCGCGTCACTGCGGGAGGCGGTACACGCCCTGTTCGACCGGCTCGACCAGGCCGTCCGCGACCAGGCCGTCCAGGGCGCGGGCCCGCTGGACGGCGTCCGGCCAGACGGCGTCCAGGCGGGCCTGCGGGACGGAACCGTGGGCCTCGCGCAGCACCGCGAGGAGCTTGCCGCGCACCTGGCGGTCCGTCCCCTCGTAGGTCTGGCCGCGCCGGGCCGGGCCCTCGTACGCCGGGCGGCCGGCCCGCTGCCAGGCGCAGCCGCTGAACAGCGGGCAGTCCCCGCACTGCGGGCCGCGGGCGGTGCAGACCAGCGCGCCCAGCTCCATCACGCCGACCGCCCAGGTGGCGGCCGTGGCCGGGTCGTCGGGCAGCAGGGCGGTCGCGGTGCGGCGCTCGGCAGCGGTGGTGGCCTGGGCCGGGTACTCGACGCCGGTCACCGCGCGGGCGAAGACCCGGCGGACGTTGGTGTCCAGCACCACGTGCCGCTGGCGGAAGGCGAAGGAGGCGACCGCGGCCGCGGTGTACTCCCCCACCCCGGGCAGCGACAGCAGGGTGGCGTGGTCGTCCGGGACCTCGCCGCCGTGCTCCTCGGTGATCGCCACGGCGGCCGCGTGCAGCCGCAGCGCACGGCGGGGGTAGCCCAGCCGGCCCCACATCCGGACGGCCTCGCCGGCCGGCTCGGCGGCGAGGTCGGCCGGGGTGGGCCAGCGGGTCATCCAGGCCTGCCAGGCGGGCAGCACCCGCTTGACCGGGGTCTGCTGGAGCATGAACTCGCTCACCATGACCGCCCACGGCGTCGCCTCCGGCGCCCGCCAGGGCAGGTCGCGCTTGCTGGCCTCGTACCAGTCGATGACGGTCGAGTGCAGCAGCGGCAGGGGCATCGGCAGCCGCGCGCCGGCGGCGGTCGCGGTCGCGGGGGTGGTCGTCGGGGTCGGCTCGGTGGCGGTGATGACTGTCATGGCCCTTCGATCCTCCCATGCCCGGGGGGAGCGGCCGAAGGAGAGGAGTCGATTCCGGCCGCCGACTCCCGACGCCCGTTCCGACGGCCCGGAAGCGTTCGGGACCCGCCTCCTGTGGCTCCCTCGAACGGCTCAAACGGCGGATCATGTGAAGGAAGGGGCGACTGTGCGGTGTTGGTGGGTCAATCGGCACACACAGTCTCGTAGAGTTTGATCGTGCCCTCTCTGCGTCAACCCGTGGGACCGCTGCCGGCCTCGATCTACTGGCGTCGGCGCGTCGTCGTGCTCGCCGCCGTCGCGGCGGTCATCGCCCTGATCGCCTGGCTGATGACCGATCAGGGCGGGGGCGGTGACGACGGATCGCCGGGCAGGGCGGCGCAGGCCGCACCGACCCAGACCCCCGCGCAGTCGATCACGCCCGGCGCCTCGCCGAGCGGCCCTGCGGCGCGCCCGGGGGGCGGCACCGGGGGCACCGGCGGCAGTGGCGGACCGGTGAGCGGGGGCGGCAGCGACGTCGGCCTCAGCGGCGGCTCCGGCGGCGGCGCCAACCCGGCGCCCGCGGGCGGGGCGGGCGGCTCCGGTGGCGGCGGCGGAAACGGCGCAGGCGGCGGCACGGCGGGCTCGGGGGGCGGCACCGGTGGCGGGTCCTCGGCCGGCTCCGGCGGGTCCGGCGGCGGCGCTCCCGCGGTGAACACGCCCGAGGTGATGGCGCTGCCGGTGTGCGCCTCCTCGCAGGTGGCCCTGGAGCTGAACCCCAGCCAGAACCCGTACCAGGCCAAGGACAAGCCGAAGCTGGCCCTGACGGTCAAGAACTCCTCCGGCAGCAACTGCCGGGTGGACCTGGGCCGCACCGCCTCGGTGATCACGGTCAGCGGCAACAACAACGACCGGGTCTGGTCCTCCGGCGACTGCCCGCCCGACAAGGGCAGCATCTGGGTGCAGATCCCGGCCAACGGCAGCCAGACCGAGACCTTCACCTGGGACCGCAGCCGCAGCAAGCCGCAGTGCGCGACGCCCGACCAGACCCCGCCGGCGAACGGCACCTACGTGGTGCTCGCGGAGCTCACCGGGCTCTCGGGCGACAAGGTGTCCGCACGCACCTCGATCCGACTGGACGGCTGAGCGCCCGTCACGTCCGCCGTTCCTCCGCTGGAGCCCCGACCGCAGGCGCGGCCGGGGCTCCGGCGTTTTCTGGGCCGAGGGGCCCTCTCAGGGCGGGGAACGCGGTCAAGCCGGGGGCCGTTCGGGCCGGGGGCGCGATCAAGCGGGGAACGCCATCAGGCCGGGGACGCGACCAGGCGGGGGACGCCGCTCAGGCCGGGAAGGCGCGGAAACGTCGAACGGCCCCCGAGGAAGCGTTTCTCCTCGGGGGCCGGCCGTACACCGAAGGCGCGTCGGTCAGACGTAGCGCTCCAGGATGGACGATTCGGCAAGACGGGACAGCCCCTCGCGGACCGAGCGGGCGCGGGTCTCGCCGACGCCCTCCACCGTCTGCAGGTCGTCGATGCTCGCGGCGAGGAGCTTCTGCAGACCGCCGAAGTGCTCGACCAGGCGCTCTATCACCGTGTTGGGCAGGCGCGGGATCTTCGCCAGGAGGCGGTAGCCGCGCGGGGACACGGCCGAGTCCAGGGACTCGGGCGTGCCGGAGTAGCCGAGCGCCTTGGCGACGGTCTGCAGGTCCAGCAGCTCGGCGTGGGTCAGCGCCTCCAGGTCGGCCAGCACCTCGGTGACCGTCCGTCCCTTCTTGGCGGCCCGCTCCGGGAAGTAGTCCCGGGCGACCAGCTCGCGCTCCGGCTCCACGCCCGCGATCAGCTCGTCCAGCTGGAGCGAGAGCAGCCGGCCGTCGATGCCGAGTTCCAGCACGTAGCCGGCGATCTCGGTGGCGATCAGCCGGACCATCTCCAGGCGCTGGGCCACGGCCGTGACGTCCCGGACCGTCACCAGGTCCTCGATCTCCAGCGCGGAGAGCGTGCCGGCGACCTCGTCCAGGCGCAGCTTGTAGCGCTCCAGGGTGGCCAGGGCCTGGTTGGCGCGGGACAGGACGGTGGTCGAGTCCTCCAGCACCCGGCGGGTGCCGTTGACGTACATGGCGATCAGCCGCATCGAGTGCGAGACCGCGACCACCGGGTAGCCGGTCTGCCGGTTGACCCGCTCGGCGGTGCGGTGGCGGGTGCCCGTCTCGTCGGTGGGGATGGTCGAGTCCGGCATGAGGTGGACACCGGCCCGGACGATCTTGGTGATGTCCTTGTCGAGCACCACCGCGCCGTCGAGCTTGCACAGCTCGCGCAGCCGGGTGGCGCTGAACTCGACGTCCAGGACGAAACCGCCGGTGCACAGGGACTCGACGGTCCGGTCGAAACCCAGCACGATCAGACCGCCGGTGTTGGCCCGCAGAACCCGCTCCAGGCCGTCACGAAGCGCGGTACCGGGCGCGATGGCGGTGAGGGAAGCCCGCAGCAGGGCCTCCTCGCGGGAGGCCTTGTCCGCCCCCCGGTCGCTGGCTGCCACGTGACTCCTCCGGTCGACCCGTGCCGCGCGCCTCACGCCGTGCGCCGGTCCGCGGTCTGTTGCTCTGTCGCTCAGTACCGCTCCGGTACTGCCTTCTGGCCAATGAGACTGGGGAGAGTCTAACTGCGTGCGGCTTCGGCAGGGCTTGGGTCAGCGCAGTTCGTCGGAGTCCAGCGGCTCCCACCCGGCCATCAGCTCCTCCGGAAAGGCCGGGACCCGGGCCGCGCGCGGGGCCGGCGGCGCCGACGGAGCCTCACCACGCACCTCGGTACGGGCCTCGGCGCGCGGCTTGGCGGCCGCCCGGCGGCGGCCCGGGATGGCCCGCAGCGCCTCGCCGATGTCCGCCACCTCGACCACCTTCATGCCCGGCGGCACCTTGCCCGGGTCCGGCGGGACCAGGGCGTGGGTGAAGCCCAGCCGGTGCGCCTCGGCGAGCCGGCGCTGCACGCCCGTCACCCGCCGTACCTCGCCCGCCAGGCCGACCTCGCCGATCGCCACCAGGTTGCTCGGCAGCGGGGTGTCGGTGGAGGAACTGGCCACCGCGAGCGCGACCGCGAGGTCCGCGGACGGCTCGCTGAGCTTCACCCCGCCGACCGTCGCGGTGTAGATGTCCTGCTTGCCGAGCTTCACCCCGCCGTGCCGCTCGACCACGGCCAGGATCATCGCGATCCGGGGCGACTCCAGACCCGAGGTCGTCCGGCGCGGGGAGGGGATCTGCGAATCCACCATCAGCGCCTGCACCTCGGCCACCAGGGGGCGCTTCCCCTCCAGGGTGACGGTGAGGCAGGTGCCGGGCACGGGCTTGTCACGCCTGGTCAGGAAGAGGCCGGAGGGATCGGCCAGGCCGACGATGCCCTCGTCGTGCAGCTCGAAGCAGCCCACCTCGTCGGTGGCGCCGTAGCGGTTCTTGACCCCGCGGATGAGGCGCAGCCGGGCGTGCCGGTCGCCCTCGAAGCTGAGCACCACGTCCACCAGGTGCTCCAGCAGGCGCGGGCCGGCGATCTGGCCGTCCTTGGTGACGTGGCCGACCAGCAGGGTGGCCATGCCGCGCTCCTTGGACGCCCGGATCAGCGCGTTCGCCACCTCGCGGACCTGGGCCGGGCCGCCGGGGGCGCCGTCCAGCTCGGCCGAGGCGATGGTCTGCACCGAGTCCAGGATCAGCAGGCCGGGGTTGACCGCCTCGATGTGCCCGAGCACCGCGCCGAGATCCGACTCGGCGGCGAGGTAGAGGTGCTCGGAGAGCGCGTTGATCCGGTCGGCGCGCAACCGCACCTGGCCGGCCGACTCCTCGCCGGTGACGTACAGCGTGCGGTGGCGGTCGGTGGCCGCCTTGGCGGCGACGTCCAGCAGCAGGGTCGACTTGCCGACGCCGGGCTCGCCGGCCAGCAGGACCACCGCGCCGGGGACCAGGCCGCCGCCGAGCACCCGGTCCAGCTCCGGCACGCCCGTCGAACGGGCCGTCGCGACCTGGCCGTCCACCTGGGCGATCGGGCGGGCGGGCGCGCTGACCGGGCCGGCGGCGGTGGTGCGGATCGGCACCGCGCCGTACTCCTCGACCGTGCCCCAGGCGTTGCACTCCGGGCAGCGGCCGACCCACTTGGGCAGCTGGTTGCCGCACTCGGTGCAGCGGTAGGCCGGGCGCGGCTTGGCGGTGGTCTTGGAACGCGGAGGCATGCGGCCCACGGTAGCGCCTGGGTACGACAGCGCCGGTCCGCCGGGGCGGCGGGCGCTTCGGGAGGACGGCGGGCGGCAGCGACGGCGACGGGTACGGGGATGGGCACGGCGGGGCGGGCGGCCGCGAGGACGGGGTGGCGGGTGGCAGCGACGGCACCGAGCGCGCCGGTCCGCCGCGAACAGTGCCGGACCTCGCCGGCGGACCCACACAGATGGGCGATGTTGTTACCCGAAAGAAGTACATACGCGGCGAAGCGCGGGGTCGGACGGCTCGATGTCCCTACCGTCGGACGGGTGACGACGAGAACTGTTGGGGCTGTCGGCGCCGCGCCCGGGCCGCGGGCCGCCGCCGTGTCGGCGGAGTACGACCGCCAGGTGGACGGCCTGTTCACCTACTGCCTCTCGGTCCTGTGCGAGCACGACGCCGCCACCGACGCCCTGCGCGAGGTCGGCGAACTCGCGCGGCGGCACGGCGGCCGGCTGACCGAGCCCGGGCTGGTCCGGGCCTGGCTGTTCTCCCTGGCCCGTTACTGCTGCCTGCGGCGGCTGGCCGACGGGACCGCCCGGGAACCCGGAACCGAACCCACCGAGGCCGAGGCCGCCCGGCGGCGGCGCGAGCTGGCCTCGCTCGCCTGGCCGGAGGCGGCCGGCACGGACCCGGAGCAGCGCGAGGCGCTGGAGCTGTCCGTCCGGCACCGGCTGACGCCGCTCGAGGTGGCGGCGGTGCTGGGCCTGCCGTTCGACCGGACCCGCGAACTGCTCGCCACCGCCGAGGCCGAGGTGGCCCGGACCAGGGCGGCGCTGCTGGTGCTCGGGGTGGGCAGCTGCCCGGAACTGGACCGGCTCGGCGGGGCCGGGGCGGAGTCCTGGCGGGACTGGGTGCTCGGGCCGGCGCTGCGGCGGGAACTGGTGCAGCACGTGGTGGACTGCCCGACCTGCCGCGGGACGGCGGAGCGGGTGGCCGCCGGGGAGGCGGCGGAGGGCGCGGCGGGAGCCGGGGCGGGGCTGTCGGGCCTGCCGCTGCTGGCGGCGCCGGCCCCGGGGGCGGCCGGGTCGTCGGGAGCTGCGGATCCGGCGGGTACTGCGGGTACTGCGGATCCGGCGGGTCCTTCGGGTTCTTCGGGTCCTTCGGGTACGGGTGGCTCGGTGGGCGGGGTGGCGTACCTGCCGTCGTCGCGCGCAGCGGAGCGGCGGGGCGCGGTGCCCGCCGAGCCGGGGCTGCGGTTCGACCACAGCGGCTTCCCCCGGCACCGGGCGCCGGACGCGGGCCGCGGCTTGGCGGTGCGTCGGCGGGTGGTGACCACCGGGGTGCTCGCGGCGGTGCTGGCGGCGCCGGTGGTCGCGCTCTGGGCCGGCCACCGGGGAGGCGGCGGACCGGGGTCGGCGGCTTCGGTCTCGGCGGTCCGGGTGGACGAGGCCGGGCAGGAGGCCGGCCAACGGCCGCCGCAGCCGTGGGCGGCGGGGGTTCCGGCGGAGGCGGTCGGCGGGGCCGGGATGCCGGGGCTGGAGCTGGCGGGGGCGGGGGCCGGTGGGGCGGACGGTGCAGAAACGTTGCTGCCCGGGTTCCCACGGCTCACCTTCCAGGGACCACTGGTTCCCGTCCCGAGCCGGGGCGCGACACCGCTCAGCAGTCCGACCCTGGTCGCCGCCCCGGCCCCCGGCGCGGACCGGGCCACCAACCCGGGAGCCGGTCCGGCCGACCCGGCCGGACTGCTCACCGTCGAGGCCGCCGAGTACGGCAGCCGCACGGTGCTCACCCTCACCAACTCCGGCACGTCCGAAATCCGTTGGCGCGCCGTGACGGACGCCAGCTGGCTCCGGCTCAGCCGCGAGGCGGGAACGCTGGCACCGGGGCAGCGGATCACGGTGATCGTCACCGTGGACGAGGACCTCGCACCCGCCACCCACTGGACCGCCCGCATCTCCCTGCCCCCGTCCCAGGCGGTGGTCACCCTGGAGGGCGGACCGCAGAACCGCGGCGGATCGGCGTCCTCCTCGGGGGAACCGTCCTCGAGCCCCGGCAGCAGCGCTCCTCCCACACCCTCGGCCCCTGCCTCGGCCACGTCCTCGCCGTCGGCGTCACCGTCGACCTCGGCGTCGCCGAGCGGCGCCGGCCCGACGTCACCGCCGCCCTCGGGGACCGGCTCGCCCTCCTCGCAGCCGTCGCACTCCGGCACGCCGACCGGCACGCCGTCCCCTTCGGCGCCCCCCGCAGGCACCCCGTCGCCGCAACCGACCGGCACCGCCCCGGCGCAGCCGTCGGGGCACTGACCGGACCCCGGTGCGGCCCGGCCGGTGCGGCCCGGCCGACCGGTGTCAGGTGCGGTGGATCGGGGGGATCTGGTAGGTGCCGTCCAGGACGGGCGGCTTCGGCTGGTAGATGCGGATGATGGGCCGGAACTCGCCGGGCGGGGTGGGGAGCCAGTTGGCGGCGGCCGAGGGGTCCTCGGGCGGGTCGTGCTGGAGGGTGAGGGTCAGCGAGCCGTCGTCGCCGTAGACGAGGCCGGGGGTGCGGTCGCCGATGGAGTAGCGGTTGATCGGGTTCTCGACCAGGAAGTAGTCCGGGACGGAGTACATCGTGACGGACCAGAAGGCCTCGGCGGGCGGGGGCTGTTCGAACCGGAGGGTGTAGCTGTCGGCGCCGGTGAGCGGGCGGCCGTCGGAGTCCTCGTAGGTCATCGCGTAGGAGGCCTCGTAGGCGTGGTTGCCCCAGAGGCCGGCGCGGGCGGCGGCGGCGCGGCTGAGGTAGGCGGCGCGGCGGTCGGGGATGCGCCACTCGGGGTCGTCGACGGTGCCGGGGCCGAGGTGGTCGAGGTTGTAGTCGAAGAGGTGGAGTGCGGAGCGCCACTCGCCGGGCGGGTGGTCCTCGGGCGGGCGGGTGGCGTCCTCGACCCGTTCGCGTCCGGCGGCCAGGCCCTTGGCGAGGGCGAGGGTCCACTCCGGGGCGGCCGCGCGGTACGGCGAGGCGCCGTCGTCCAGCAGGCCGAGCGGGGCGAACCGGCGCTGGTACTCGATGTCGGGAGTGGCGGGCGGGAAGGCCTGCATCCACACCCGCAGGCGTTCGAAGAAGGCGAGCCGCTCCGGGACCTCCGGGTCGGGCTTTGGCAGTCCGGCGACCAGGCCGCCGGGCTCCAGTGGTTCGAGGACGAGCCCGGCCTGCAGGGCCTTGACCCGCGGCAGGTCGCCGGGGCCGGCACAGGCGAAGCGGCCGACGATGGTGCCGACGGTGGTGGGCAGCTCGATCACCCGGTCCGGGTCCGGCGCGTCGCCGTGCCAGGCGGGTGGGACGACCAGCCAGGTCTGGGCGCCCGTCCCGGTGGCGCGGCGCCCGAGGTAGGCGACGTTCTCCGTCCAGGCGCTGACGAACTGGAGCACGTGGTAGGCACCGTCGGTGTCCGGCACGTGCAGCACCAACGGGCCTTCGGAAAGGTCCAGTTGGGCGATCGAGTAGATCGTGTCGTTGTTCACGGAGACGAACCGGTCACCCGGGCCGGCCAGCCGGGTCGCGTGGCTGAAGTGGTTGAACGGCGCCGCCGGGAGGGTGCCCAGGCCGCCCTTGGCGAAGCGCTCGACCATGGTGAGGCCGGCGACGAGCGGGTAGCCGTAGACGTACGCGTCGGCGGCCAGGGCCTCCAGCTCGGGCTGGTTCATCGGGGTCCTTCGTCCGTTCGGTTCGGGGGTGGGCGGGGCCTCGGTGCGGGGCCTCCGTGCAGTTCCGTCTCCGTGCGAAGCCGTCTCCGTGCGGTGCCGTCGGGGCGGTCCGCTGCCCTCCGTGCCGAAACAGGGACGAATCGGCACATCTGGGATGCTAGGTGGGGCGGGGAGGGGCGGCATGTCGGGCACTCCGCGCCGCAACGCGGACCGGCGCACCCGGGCGGCCGCTCTGCCCAGCGCGAATCGGAGCGTGCTGGTGGGGCGGTCGGGGGGAGGCTGGCCGGTATGAAGATCCTCCTTCTCGGGGGCTCGTCCTTCCTAGGACGGGCCTATGCCGTCGAGGCCCTCGCCCGCGGCCACCACGTCACCACCTTCAACCGCGGCCTCGGCGCCGCCGATCCGCCCGGGGTGGAGTCCGTCCGTGGTGACCGCGACAGCGCCGCGGACGTCGCCCGCCTGGTCGAGGGCCGCAGCTGGGACGCCGTCGTCGACACCTCGGCCCAGCAGCCCGCCCAGGCCTCGCTCAGCGCTCGGCTGCTGCGTGAGCGGGCCGACCACTACACCTTCGTCTCCTCCGTGCACGCGTACGCGGACTGGGCCACCCGGGTGATCGACGAGGACGCCGAGCTGCTCCCCTGCCCCGCCGACGCCCCGCCCGAGCAGCCCTCCGGCCGCGAACTCAAGGCCGGCTGCGAGCGCGCGGTACTGGAGGACTTCGGCGCCGAGCGCTCGCTGATCCTCAACAGCGGGCTGCTGGTCGGACCGCACGAGCGCGGCGGCCGACTGCCCTGGTGGCTGGAGCGGATGGCGCGCGGCGGACGGGTGCTCGCCCCGGGTGACCCCGAGCGGACCATGCAGGTGATCGACGTCCGGGACTTCGCCGTCTTCGGACTCGACCGGCTGGAGGCCGGGACGACCGGCCGCTTCCTCACCACGGCGCCGCCCGGCCGACTGACCTTCGGGGAGTGGCTGGAGACCTGCCGGGAGATCGCGGGCGCGCCGGACACCGAGCTGGTCTGGGTCGCGGACGACCGGCTGCTCGCCGACGGGCCGGACCAGGTCGCCCCCTGGCTCGAACTCCCCTTCTGGGCGCCGGACCTACCGGAGTGGAAGTACATCTGGCAGGTCGACAGCAGCCGCGCCCGGGCCGCCGGGCTGCGCTGCCGCCCGTTCGCCGAGACCGCGCGGGACACCTGGGAGTGGCTGCGCGAACGCGGACCGGCGGACGACACCGACGCCGAGGGGCGCAAGCGGGTGCCGGGGTCGGCGTTGCGGCAGGGCATCGAACCGGCGAAGGAGCAGCGACTGCTGGCCGCCTTCGGCTGAGTGCGCACCTGCGGCAGCTGGGACCACGTCACCGGCAAGCCGTACAACTCCGACGACCCGCGCTACCGCGACGT
>NZ_JBEPAK010000187.1:0-14188 GCF_040298565.1 Kitasatospora sp. NPDC001539
GTCTGGCGCGAGCTGACCGACTCGGTGAACTTCATGGCCGACAACCTGACCGGCCAGGTGCGCACCATCGCCCGAACCCTCGCCGTGGGTTCGGGGCCGCCGTTCCGCCTGCCCTGCCGGGCCTGCGGAGTCCGGGTGACGCACCGTCCCTGGGCGCGCCCCGGAGTCATTCGGGTCCGGTGGCCGGGCCGGGCTCGAGACCGGCCCGGCCACCCGTCAGACCGGCCGGGAGGCGAGCTCCTTGGCCGCACGGGCGCAGGCGCGGGCGATCCGGTCCTCGTTCACGGTGGTCAGCCGGCCCTTCTCGACCACGGCGTTGCCGTTGACGAACAGCACCGCCAGCGGGGGCAGCGCGCCGAAGGTGAGGGCGGCGACCGGGTCGGCGATCGAGGAGTGCATGATCCCGTCGATCTTCCACAGCGCCAGGTCGGCGAGCTTGCCGACCTCGATCGAGCCGATCTCGTTCTGGCGCCCGAGCACCCGGGCCCCGCCCATGGTGCCCAGCCGCAGCGCCTGGCGCCCGGTGAGCGCGGTGGGGTAGCCGTGCAGGCGGTTGATCAGCAGCGCGTTGCGCAGCTCCGTGCCCAGCTCGCCGGACTCGTTGGAGGCGGTGCCGTCGACGCCGAGCCCGACCGGTACGCCGGCCTTGAGCATGTCCGGCACCCGGGCGATCCCGGCGGCCAGGCGGGCGTTCGAGGAGGGGCAGTGCGCCACGCCGGTGCCGGTCTCGGCGAACTTGGCGATGTCGGAGTCGTTCATGTGGACGCAGTGCGCCATCCAGACGTCCTCGCCGAGCCAGCCGACCGACTCGAAGTAGTCGGTCGGCCCCATCCCGAACAGCTCCTTGCAGAACTGCTCCTCCTCGGCCGTCTCCGAGCCGTGGGTGTGCAGCCGGACACCCTTGCGGCGGGCGAGTTCGGCGGACTGGCGCAGCAGGTCGGTGGAGACCGAGAACGGCGAGCACGGCGCGATGGCGACGTGCAGCATCGAGCCGAAGGAGGCGTCGTGGTAGCGGTCCACGGCGGCCTCGGAGGCGGCCAGGATGTCGTCCAGCTCCTCGACCGCGTGGTCCGGCGGCAGGCCGCCGTCCTTCTTGCTGCGGTCCATCGAGCCGCGCAGCGCGGTGAAGCGCAGGCCGAGCTCCTGGACGGCCTCGATGGAGGCGCCGAGGATGTCGCCGCCGTCCCGGGGGAAGACGTAGTGGTGGTCCGAGGCGGTGGTGCAGCCGGACTTGAGGAGGGCGGCGGCCGAGCCCTGGCTGGCGGCGTGCACGAGCTCGTCGTCGATCCGCGCCCAGGTCGGGTAGAGGGCGACCAGCCAGTCGAACAGGATGTCGTCCTGGGCGAGGCCGCGGGTGATCCACTGGTAGAAGTGGTGGTGGGTGTTGACCAGGCCGGGAGTGAGCAGGTGGCCCTCGCCGTTGATCCGGCGCACCACGTTGTCCAGCCACGCCGGGGCGGGGCCGTCGCCGACGGATTCGATCGTGTTGCCGAGGATGACCACGTGGCCGCGGGCGTACTCGGTGTCGGCGGCGTCGACGGTGGCGATCGCGACGTTCTCGATCACGATCCGCTGGTCGGCGGGCGGGGGCTGGACTGCCATGGTTTCACTCCTATGGGGGAGGGCCGGGAGGGGCGTGCACCGTGCGGTGCGCGCCCCTCCCGGACCGGTCAGGACGGTGTCGCCGTCGGCACCGTCGCGCCGGAGGTCTGGCCGGATCCGGACCGGCGGGGGGCTCCGACGTGGTGGAAGAGCAGGTTGAGCAGGACGGCCATCACGCAGCCGGCCGAGATCCCCGAGTGCATCAGGGTCCGGACGGCCTCCGGGAAGGAGTCGTAGAAGGCCGGCACCGCGATCGGGATGATGCCGACCCCGAGGGAGACCGACACCAGGATGGTGTTGGAGCTGGACTCCATGCCGGCCTCCGCGAGGGTGCGGATCCCGCTCGCCGCGACCGTGCCGAACAGCACGATCCCGGCGCCGCCGAGGACGGGCTGCGGCACCAGGGAGACGACCGAACCGAGCACGGGGAACAGCCCCAGCAGGATCAGGATGCCTCCGCCGGCCGCGACCACGAACCGGCTGCGGATCTTCGTCAGCGCCACCAGCCCGATGTTCTGGGCGAAGGCACTGGCGGCGAAGCCGTTGAAGACGGGGCTGAGCGCGGTGGCCAGTCCGTCGGCCCGCAGGCCGGCGGCGAGCGTGGGCTCGTCGGCCTCGCGGTCGACGATCTTGCCGAGCGCGAGCATGTCGGCGGTGGACTCGGTCATCGAGACCACCATGACGATGCAGAGCGAGGCGATCGCGGCAGCGTCGAACATCGGCGCGCCGAAGTGGAACGGGGAGGGGAGGGCGAAGACCTTCGCCTCCTTGACCGCGCCGAAGTCGGCGAGCCCCAGCGGGAAGGCGATCAGGGTGCCGAACGCCAGTCCGACGAGCAGGGACAGCTGCTGCCAGAAGCCGCGCAGCAGCCGGTTGCAGAGCACCACCGCGGCGAGGGTGAGCGCGGCGAGGCCGATGGCCCGCATGGAGCCGAATCCGGGGGCGCTCGGCGAGCCGCCGCGCGCCCAGTTCACCGCCACCGGGAGCAGGGACACCCCGATGAGGGTGATCACGGTGCCCTGGACGACCGGAGGGAAGAACCGGATGAGCTTGCAGAAGTACGGCGCCGCGAGGAAGCACAGGACCCCCGCGACGATCACCGCTCCGAAGATCACCGGGAGGGCGTCCTTCGGTCCGTGTTCCTTGGCGATGGCGATCATGGGCGCGACACCCGCGAACGAGACGCCGTTCACGAACGGCAGTCGCGCACCGATCCGCCAGACGCCGAGGGTCTGGAGCAGGGTGGCCAGTCCGGCGGTGAACAGGCTGGCCGAGATGAGCAGGGCGAGGTCGGCGGGTGAGAGCCCGACGCCGGCGCCGACGATGAGCGGGGGTGCGACGACTCCCGCGTACATCGCGGCGACGTGCTGGAGACCGGTGGAGAACAGCTTCACCGGGGGCAACACCTCGTCCACGGGGTGGGTACCGGACCCGGACGGCTTGCCGGGGAGGCCTTGTGACGTGCCGTCCGGGCCTGGTGTTCTTGCTGGGGTGGAACCGCCGTCTGTACTACTGGTGCTGCTGGGTGCCATGTCGAGCCCCTCTTGTGCCCGTGGCTCCCGGCGCGCCCGTGGCGCTGGAGACCTCCCGAGGGCGGGACGGCGGAGCAAGGATCCCTCGGGACGCTTCTCCAGTGCCCCGGGCCGGCCGCCGCGAGGCGAACACGAACTCCGGTGGGTGGGGGTGGAGAAACAGGTGGTGCATGGAACTGCGGGTACTGCTCGTGGTGCCGGCGGTGCGCTCGCCCGGACTCGACCGGCCCGTCGGGGGCCGGTGGGTGCGGCGACTCCGGGCGGAGTCCTTGCGGTCGGGCGGGGAGGTCAGACGACCGGGATGACCGGGACGACGCCCTCGCGGTGCACGGTGCCCTCGATCAGGCCGTACATGCGGTCCGCGGCGTAGTAGACCTCGTTCTCGTTCTTGAGGCCGAAGGGCTCCAGGTCGACGAGGAAGTGGTGCTTGTTGGGCAGCTCGAGGCGTACCTCGTCCACCTCGGCGCGGTTGTTGAGGACCCGGGTGCCCATCGAGTGCAGGGTCTGCTGCAGCGAGTAGGAGTAGGTCTCGGCGAACGCCTCCAGCAGGTGTCGCTTCACGTGGGTGTAGGAGCGGTTCCAGTTGGGCTGGGCCTCGCCGTCGCGGCCGCTGTAGCCGTACTTCCAGCGGGCGGTGACCTGGGTGGCGAGGATGCGGTCGTACGCCTCCTGCAGGGTGGTGTACCGGTCCTTGATGTAGCCCCAGAACTCCGAGTTGGTGGAGTTCATGACGATGAGGTCCTTCAGGCCGGAGATGACCTGGACCTTCTCGCCGTCGTAGACCACCTCGGTGGTGCGGGTCTCCTGGCCGTTGCGGACGAAGGAGTGGCCGACCTCCTCCGAGCCGATGAAGCGGGCCGAGTTGTCCGGCGTCTTGATCCGGTCCCAGGCGTACTCCTCGATCCGGATCCGGGCGCTGTGCACGACGCCGCGCTCGGTGTCGTCGACGAAGTGCCGGGCCAGCACGATGCCGAAGGCCTCGGCCGACTCGATCCCGTACTCCTTGGCGAAGGCGTAGACGGTGTTCTTGGTGGTGTCGGTGGGAAGGCAGTTGGCGTTGGACCCGGTGAGGTGGACGTCCTCGAACTCGCCCTGGAGGGAGACCGAGACGTTGAGGTCCTTGATCTCGTGGCGGGTGGAGTCGCGGTAGACCCGGACGATGCGGTTCTCCGCCTTGCCGTACTGGTTCTGACCGAGCACGTGGGCCATGACAGGCTCCTAAGCTTCCAGGTCGGTCTACTAGCTTCCGCGGTAGACCGAGTATCCGAACGGGTTCAGCAGCAGCGGCACGTGGTAGTGGTGCTGCGCGGGCGCGACCGTGAAGACGATCGAGACCTCGGGGAAGAACGGCGGCTCCGCCGACTTGAGCGCGTAGTACGCGCCGGTGTCGAAGAGCAGCCGGACGACCGAGCCCGCCTCCACGGCCGGGAGGTCCTTGACCCGGCCGTCGGAGTCCGTGGCGGAGGTGCCGAGCACCTGCCAGCCACCCTCGGTGTGCAGTGCGAGCTCGACCGGGACGCCCTCGGCCGGGCGGCCGAGGCTGGTGTCGAGCACGTGGGTGGAGATGCCAGTCATGGGTGAGGTGACCTTACTGATGGCAGAGGTGATGGTGCGTCAGTCGCCGGGAAGGAGGCGACGGCGCGGCGACCGGCCGGCGTGCACCGGTCCGCGAGGCATTCTTGACGATGCGTCAGTTGCCGTCGAGGAGGCGGTTGAGCCGGATGTCGTTGATCTTGCGCAGTTCGCCCCGGACGATCTCCGCCTCGGTGGCCGGGTCGTTGGGGTGGCGCTCCCGCAGGGCGGCGAGCATGGTGGCCGCGGTGCGGCCGGTCGCGCAGATCAGGAACACGTGGCCGAACTTCGCCTCGTAGGCGGCGTTGGCCTCGCGCAGTTCGTCGAGGAGCGCCTGGTCCACGCCCTGGATGCCGGCCTGCTCGCGCTCGGAGGTGGCGTCGCCCGCCTTGGGCTGTCCGATCCGGGCGTGGCCGGCCATCGCGTCGCGCAGGTCCGCGTCGGTCAGTTCCGCCATCGCCGCCGCGTTGGCGGCGAGCAGGGCCTCACGGCTGGACCAGGGGCCGGCCGCCGCGACGGCGGCGGCCCAGCGGGGGCTGGAGCAGACGTCCAGCAGGATCTCCTCCAGCTCGGCGGCATCGGCCGCGGCCAGGGACTCGAGGGCGTGGGGGTGGTTGGTCACGAGTGGACCTCCTGAAGAGTGGTGCCACCCGGAAAAGCTAGATCGACCCCACCCAGCCGTCAACAGTTTGTTGAACGGTTGGTGGTTACGTTTTGAACCGACCCGCGATGCCGGGCCCTTTCGTGTGCGATTCGCCAAGTGTGCCCCGCCCCGGGGCGATCCACACTGTCCGGGGGCGGGGTCACTCGCTCGCAGGGCCGCCTTCTCGTCGAGGGGGGCGCCCCGGCCTCAGGAGGGCTTCGTGCCGTCCTGGCGGTTGAGGTAGTTGTACACCGTGAAGCGGCTGACGCCGAGCGCCGAGGCGACCGTCTCGACGCCGTGGCGGACGGTGAAGGCGCCGCGCTCCTCCAGGAGGGCGACGACCCGCTGCTTCTCCCAGCGGTCCAGCTCGGCCAGCGGCCGGCCGTCGAACTGGCGGGCCATCTCGGCCAGCAGCCGGTCCAGCGCACTGCTCAGGTGCGGCAGCCGGACGGCCAGGGCCGGGGTGCCCTCCCACTCCAGGACGACGTCCTCGGACTTCGCCTCGTCCAGCGGGACGGGCGTCGCGCCGACCGCGTCCAGCAGCGGCTTGACCGCCGCGGCGAGCGGGTGATCCACGTGCTCGGTCACGGCGTACCGCCCTCCTCGCCCAAGACGCTGACCTGGACGGAGATCCGGGTCGCTCCGGAGTCCAGGGTCTCCCGCAGCAGCCGGGTCACCGCGGCGAGGACCTGCTCGGCCTCGCCCTCGGCGCCGGTCCCGAAGGGGCCGACGGACACGTCCAGGCCGGCCTCGTCGACGACCTTGCGGGCCGCGGCGGCGTGCTCGGGGAACGTGTCCAGTTCGAACGGTTCTGTCGTGAACTCCACCATCAATCGCACGTCCTCACTGTATCGAGCGGGGGTGGCGGCGGGCAGGGCCTGGGTGATCGAACAGCCGTGAGCCCGGCCGGCGGGCCCGACCCGGCGGCTTCAACAAAATGTTGCGGCACCCTTGACACCCGCTCGCCGGGCCGGAGATGCTTCCACCACACAGAATCCCTCTTCCGGATCGTGGAAGTTGCGGATGAAGGAAGAGAGAGTGAGAGGTGATGGACGTGACGGCGGCTGCCAAGCACGGCTTCACGGTCAACCTGTCGATCCTGTTCAGCGAACTCCCGCTGCTGGAACGCCCCGCCGCGGCCGCCGCGGCCGGCTTCACGGCGGCCGAGCTCTGGTGGCCCTTCGGCACCGAGCACGAGCCGTCCCGGGCCGAACTGGACGCGCTGCGCAAGGCCTTCAGCGACGCGGGGGTCCGGCTCACCGGCCTCAACCTCCTGGACGACCTGACCCAGGGCGCCCGCGGTACCGTCTCGGTGCCCTCCGAGAAGGAGCGGTTCCGGGCCAACGTCCCCGTCGCCGCGGAGCTCGCCTCCTCGCTCGGTGCCACCGCGCTCAACGCGCTGTACGGCAACCGGGTCGAGGGCGTCGACCCGGCCGAGCAGGACGCCCTGGCGCTGGAGAACCTGGTGCTCGCCGCCCGGGCCGCGCACGGGATCGGCGCCGTCCTGCTGATCGAGGCGCTCAACCGGACCGAGTCCCCGGACTACCCGCTGGTCTCCGCCGCCGCCGCGGTCGAGGTGGTCGACAAGGTCAACGCCGCGACCGGCCTGGGGAACGCGAAGTTCCTCTGCGACCTGTACCACCTGGCCATGAACGGCGAGGACCTCGCGGCGGTCATCGACACCCACGCCGACCGGATCGGCCACGTGCAGATCGCCGACAACCCGGGCCGCAACGAGCCCGGCACCGGCGGGCTGGACTTCGAGGACCTGTTCGCCCGGCTCAGCGCCGCCGGCTACACCGGCTCGATCGGTCTGGAGTACCGCCCCTCCACCGGCGTCAGCGCCGACAGCTTCGGCTGGCTGCCGCGCGAGCTGCGCGCCGCCCGGTAGCGCCGCCCGGTCGCGCGGTCCGCCCGCGCCGACCGGCAGTCCGGCCCGCCCGCGCCGCCCGGCGAGCCACCACCCACCCCGCACACGTAAGGAACTCGACGCGATGAGCGCCTCCCGCAAGATTGCCTTCGTCGGCCTCGGCATCATGGGCAAGCCCATGGCCGTCAACCTGGTCAAGGCCGGCCACCAGGTGACCGGCTTCGACCTCTCCCAGGCGTCGATCGACGCCGTCGTCGCGGCCGGCGGCCGGGGCGCCGCCAGCATCGCGGACGCGGTGAAGGACGCCGAGGTCGTCATCACCATGGTCCCGGCCGACCCGCACGTCGAGGCGGTCATCCTCGGCGAGGGCGGCGTCCTGGAGAACGTCAAGGCCGGGACCCTGGTGATCGACATGTCCTCGATCACCCCGCAGACCTCGATCAAGGTCGGCAAGGCCGCCCAGGAGAAGGGCGTGCGCGCCCTGGACGCCCCGGTCTCCGGCGGCGAGGCCGGCGCGATCGAGGCAGTGCTGTCGATCATGGTCGGCGGCGCGGCGGAGGACTTCGCCGAGGCCAAGCCGCTGTTCGACGCGCTCGGCACCACGGTCGTCCACGTCGGCCCCGCCGGCGCCGGCCAGACCGTCAAGGCCGCCAACCAGCTGATCGTCGCGGTCAACATCCAGGTGCTCGCCGAGGCCGTGGTGTTCCTGGAGAACGCCGGCGTCGACCTCGCCGCCGCGCTCGACGTGCTCGGCGGCGGACTGGCCGGTTCCACCGTGCTCAACCGCAAGAAGGCGAACATGCTCAACCGCGAGTTCGCCCCCGGCTTCCGGATCGACCTGCACCACAAGGACATGGGCATCGTCACCGACGCCGCCCGCGCCGTGGGCGCCGCGCTGCCGGTCGGCGCCGTGGTGGCCCAGCTGGTCGCCTCCGCCCGGGCCAACGGCGACGGCTCGCTCGACCACTCGGCGCTGCTGCGCGGCGTCGAGCGGCTCTCCGGCCGCGAGGTCAAGTAGCACCCCCGGGGGCTCCCCGAGCGGAGCCCCCGGCCCTGAACTCCTCCTGGCGGCGTGTACCTGATCCGGTCGTGCCCGCGCCGCCAGGAGGCCAGACCCGACCGGCGTGCGGGCCGGGGCTCATCCGCCCGCCCGCCGGTCGACCCAGCCGGTGACGCGCCACCCTCCCCCGGGGGCACTTCGGTCGTGCCACGCGCGTCGCCCGGCCCCCTCCCCGCCGAGGGGAGCCCCTCGTACGTCGGAAGCGGGACGAGGGGAACGGCGGGGAGGGGGTCGCACCGCCGTCCGGGTGGTGGCCGCACCGCCACCACCCGGGCGGGGGTCGCCCCCCACCCGGGGGCCCTGGCGCCCCCGGGCCACCGGACCGATGCTTGACGAACCACCGCGGACCCCGTACGGAAGTGAGGACCACGCCATGCCCCCCACCCCCCACCAGGGCCATGTGGTCGTAGCTCCGGACAAGTTCAAGGGCACCCTGGAGGGTGCCGAGGTCGCCGCCCGGATCGCCGCGGGCATCCGCCGCGCCGCGCCCGGCACCGAGGTGCGCGAGCTGCCCGTCGCCGACGGCGGCGAGGGCACCCTGGCCGCCGCGCTCGCCGCCGGATTCACCCGGGTCCCGGCCAAGGTGGCCGGGCCGACCGGCCTGCCGGTGGACGCCGCGCTGGCCGTCCGCGACGACACCGCCGTGGTCGAGCTCGCCCAGGCCTCCGGACTCGCCCGGCTGCCCGGCGGCCGGACGGCCCCGCTGGTGGCCGGCTCCTACGGCGTCGGGCAGCTGATCGGCCGGGCCGTCTCCCTGGGCGCCAAGCGGATCGTGCTCGGCCTCGGCGGCAGCGCCGGCACCGACGGCGGCGCCGGCATGGTGCAGGCGCTCGGGGTGCGCCTGCTGGACGCCGACGGCACCGAACTGCCGCCCGGCGGGGCCGCGTTGCGCCGGCTCGAGCGGGTCGACCTCGGCCGGCTGGCCGAGCTGCTGACCGGGGTCGAGCTGGTGGTGGCCTGCGACGTGGACAACCCGCTGCTCGGGCCGCGCGGCGCCGCCGCCGTCTACGGCCCGCAGAAGGGCGCCGACGGCGAGGACCTGGTGGTGCTGGAGGCGGGCCTGACCCGCT
Organism: Kitasatospora sp. NPDC001539; assembly: GCF_040298565.1. NCBI lineage: Bacteria > Bacillati > Actinomycetota > Actinomycetes > Kitasatosporales > Streptomycetaceae > Kitasatospora > Kitasatospora sp. NPDC001539. Next base: position 9,350 of record NZ_JBEPAK010000187.1, read on the forward strand.
TCGCGGACCAGGTCGCCGCGGCCACCGGCCGGGACCTGCGGGAGGCCCCCGGCGCCGGGGCCGCGGGCGGGGTGGGCTTCGCGGCCCTCGCCCTGCTCGGCGCCACCATGCGACCCGGTATCGAGCTCCTGCTCGAACTGCTGGGTTTCGACGAGGCCGTGCGTGGGGCACGCCTCGTCGTGACCGGCGAGGGCTGCCTGGACGCTCAGACGCTCCACGGCAAGGCCCCCGCCGGAGTCGCCGCGGCGGCCGCCCGGGCGGGGGTTCGGGTGGCTGCCGTGGCCGGCCGGTTGGAGCTCTCCGAGCCCGAGTGGCGCGCGGCCGGGTTCACCGCCGCGGTCGCGCTCACCGACCTGGCCGAGCAGCCGGGGGAGAGCCTGACCAGGGCCGGCGAGCTGGCCGAGGTCGCGGGGGAGCGCCTGGCCGGGGAGCTGCTGGCGGGCTGAGCCCTCGTACGTTCCTCCATTGACGTTTTGTTGAAGGCAGGCCTAGGCTCCGGGCAATCCTTCGCCTCCACCCGTGTTCCACCACCCCCAACTCCCAGGTTTCGGAGGTCTCCCATGCCTTTCAGCCAGCCGTCGGTGATCCGATCCCGCCGGGCCGTGCTGCCCGACGGCGAGCGCCCCGCGGACGTGCTGATCCGGGACGGGAGGATCGAGCAGGTCGCCGAGTACGGATCGCTTCCGGTCGGCGACGGCGAACTCGTCGACCTCGGCGACACCGCCCTGCTGCCCGGCCTGGTCGACACCCACGTGCACGTCAACGAGCCCGGCCGCACCGAGTGGGAGGGCTTCGCCACCGCCACCCGGGCCGCCGCAGCCGGCGGCGTCACCACGATCATCGACATGCCGCTCAACTCCGTGCCGCCCACCACCACGGCGGACGGGCTGGCCGTCAAGCGGAAGACCGCCGAGGGCCAGGCCTGGGTCGACCTGGGCTTCTGGGGCGGCGCCGTCCCCGGCAACGTCCCCGACCTCGAACCGCTCCACCGCGAGGGCGTGTTCGGCTTCAAGAGCTTCCTCTCCCCCTCCGGCGTGGACGAGTTCCCGCACGTCGAGGGCGCCGACCTGGAGGCCGCGCTGGCCGAGCAGGCCCGGCTCGGCGCGCTCGCGATCATCCACGCAGAGGACGCCGCCGTGCTGGCCGCCGCGCCGCAGCGGCCCGGCGCCGACTACCGGGACTTCCTCGCCTCCCGCCCGGCCGACGCGGAGACCGCGGCCGTCGCCCACCTGCTCGACACGGCCCGCCGCACCGGCGCCCGGGTGCACATCCTGCACGTCTCCTCGGCGGCCGTGCTGCCGCTGCTGCGCCGGGCCCGGGAGGACGGCGTCCAGGTGACGGCCGAGACCTGCCCGCACTACCTGACGCTCGCGGCCGAGGAGGTGCCGGACGGCGACACCGCGTTCAAGTGCTGCCCGCCGATCCGCGACGAGGCCAACCGGGACGCGCTCTGGCAGGCCCTGGCCGCCGGGGAGTTCATCGCCGTCGTCTCCGACCACTCGCCGTCCACCCCGGACCTCAAGCTGCTGCCCGAGTACGGCGGGAGCGGCGACTTCGCGGCCGCCTGGGGCGGCATCGCCTCGCTGCAGCTGGGCCTGCCGGCGATCTGGACCGAGGCCCGCCGCCGCGGTCACACCCTGGCCGACGTGGTGCGCTGGATGTCCGCCGGACCGGCCGAACTGGTCGGCCTCACCGGCACCAAGGGCGCCATCGCGCCGGGCCGCGACGCCGACCTGGTCGCCTTCGACCCCGACGGTGAGTTCGCGGTCCACCCCGCCGAGTTGCACCACCGCAATCCGGTCACCCCGTACGCGGGGAGGACGCTGACCGGCGCCGTGCGCACCACCTGGCTGCGCGGCCGCGCGGTGGACACCGGCGGGCTGCCCTTCGGCCGCCAGCTGACCCGGCCCGCCGACTCCCGTACCGACAACGCTTCCTGAACCGACACCGTCTCCCGAGGAGAGTCAGTGACCACTGCCGACACCCCGAGCGCTCCTTTCACCGAGCTGGTCAACCTGGCCTCCCGGCTGCTCGGCGCGGGCGTCGTCGCCACCAACGAGGACACCTTCGCGGACGCGGAGAACCTGCTGGTCGCCAAGCCCGCCGAGTTCCGTCCGCACACCTTCGGCCACAAGGGCCAGATCATGGACGGCTGGGAGTCCAAGCGCCGGCGCGGCGTCTCCGCCGACCAGCCGCACCCCACCGACCAGGACCACGACTGGGCGATCGTCCGGCTCGGCGTCGGCGGCGTGATCCGCGGCCTGATCGTCGACACCGCGCACTTCACCGGCAACTACCCGGAGAGCGCCTCGGTCGAGGCCGCCTCCGTCCCCGGGCACCCCTCGCCCGAGGAGCTCCAGGACGCCGAGTGGACGGTCATCCTGCCGCGCACCCCGCTCCGGGGCGACACCGCCCACGAGTTCACCGTCCAGGACGGCACCCGTTACACCCACGTACGGCTGAACATCTTCCCGGACGGCGGCGTCGCCCGGCTCCGGGTGCACGGCGAGGTGCTGCCCGACCCGCGCGAACTGGACGGCCTCACCTTCGACCTGGCCGCCCAGGAGTACGGCGGCGTCGCGGAGGCGGCCTCCGACCGCTACTTCTCCTCCCCGCACAACCTGAACGCTCCCGGCCGCGCCTCCGTCATGGGCGAGGGCTGGGAGACCCGGCGTCGGCGCGACAAGGCCAACGACTGGGTGCAGATCGCCCTGGCCGGGGGCGGCGAGGTCCTGGCCGCCGAGGTGGACACCACCCACTTCGTCGCCAACGCCCCCGGCTGGGCCGACCTGCTCGGCTTCGACGCCTCGGCCGGACAGGCTGCGCCTTCGCAGTCACCGGCCGAGGGCGAGTGGTTCGAGATCCTGCCCCGCACCCGCCTCCAGCCCGACACCCGGCACCGGTTCCGGCTGGACGTGGGCCGCCCGGTGACCCACGTGCGGATGAACGTCTACCCGGACGGCGGCGTCGCCCGCCTCCGGCTCACCGGCCGCCTCACCGAGGCCGGCCGCGCGGCCCTCGCGCTGCGCTGGTTCAACGCCCTTCCCGCCGCCGAGGCCGCGGCCGCGCTCACCGACGCCGGCCTGACCGCGGAGGAGGCCGCCGCGCTGGCCGCCGCCCGCCCGCTGGCGGACCCGGCCGCCGCCACCGCCGCGGTCGCCGACCTCCGGCCGGCCGACGGGCCCGACGGCGAGCACTCGGCCCGCCGCCGGTCGGCGCTCTGGCGCCTGCTCGGCGTCTGAGCCCGCCGCCCACCCCTCTCCACGCACCGCCTTTTCGACACCTGAAGGACCCTCCATGTCCAAGATCCTGACCACGGAGTCCGGCGCCCCGGTCGCCGACAACCAGAACTCGGCCTCGGCCGGTGAGTACGGTCCGCTGCTGATCCAGGACCAGCACCTGCTGGAGAAGCTGGCCCGGTTCAACCGCGAGCGCATCCCGGAGCGCGTCGTGCACGCCCGCGGCTCCGGCGCGTACGGCTACTTCGAGGTCACCGACGAGGTGTCGAAGTACACCCGGGCGGCGTTCCTGTCCGAGGTCGGCAAGCGCACCGAGGTCTTCCTGCGCTTCTCGACCGTGGCCGGCAACCTGGGCGCCAACGACGCGGTGCGCGACCCCCGCGGCTTCGCGGTGAAGTTCTACACCGAGGACGGCAACTACGACCTCGTCGGCAACAACACCCCGGTGTTCTTCATCAAGGACCCGATCAAGTTCCCCGACTTCATCCACTCCCAGAAGCGCGACCCGTACACCGGCGTGCAGGAGGCGGACAACGTCTGGGACTTCTGGGCCCACTCGCCGGCCTCGACCCACCAGATCACCTGGCTGTTCGGCGACCGCGGCATCCCCGCCTCGTACCGCCACATGAACGGCTACGGCTCGCACACCTACCAGTGGGTCAACGCCGAGGGCGAGGCCTACTGGGTGAAGTACCACTTCAAGACCAACCAGGGCATCCGCTGCCTGGACGGCGACCAGGCCGCCGAGGTGGTCGGCGCCGACGCCGACTCGCACCAGCGCGACCTGCACCAGGCCATCGAGCGCGGGGTGTTCCCGTCCTGGACGCTCTACGTCCAGCTGATGCCGGTCGCCGAGGCCGCGGACTACCGCTTCAACCCCTTCGACCTCACCAAGGTGTGGCCGCACGCCGACTACCCGCTGGTCAAGGTCGGCCGCCTGGTGCTCAACCGCAACCCGGAGAACGTCTTCGCCGAGGTCGAGCAGTCCGCGTTCTCGCCGAACAACTTCGTTCCCGGCATCGGGCCGTCCCCCGACAAGATGCTCCAGGGCCGCCTGTTCGCCTACGCCGACGCCCAGCGCTACCGCCTCGGCGTCAACCACACCCAGCTGCCGGTGAACGCCCCGCGCGCCACCGAGGCGAACAACTACGGCCGGGACGGCCTGATGGCCGTCAACAGCGCCGGCCGCGGCAAGAACTACGAGCCCAACTCCTACGACGGCCCGGCCCAGAGCGACGCCGCGCTCGCCGCCCCGGTCAGGGTGAGCGGCCACACCGGCACCTACACCACGCCGGCCCACACCAAGGACGACGACTTCTTCCAGGCCGGCGAGCTGTACCGGCTGATGTCGGAGGGCGAGAAGACGCGGCTGATCAACAACATCGCGGGCTCCCTGGCGCAGGTGACCCGGGACGACGTGGTGGAGAAGAACCTGGCCCACTTCCACGCGGCCGACGCGGAGTACGGCGCCCGGCTCGCCGCCGCCGTCGCCAAGCTCCGCGCGGTCTCCGCACTGGCCGGCGTGCCGCTCGGTGTGGCCCGCATCCTCGTGGCCGACCTGGCCGAGGCCGGTCTCGTCGCCATCCACCAGCCCGCCGCC
>NZ_JBEPAK010000188.1:0-14114 GCF_040298565.1 Kitasatospora sp. NPDC001539
GGGAAGGCCCTCGGGGGTCCTCCGGAGGTCGTGGGGAAGCGGCGGAGGGGCCGGGGACCGGGCGGATTTCGCAGTTCCGGGCCTGACCGGCTAGAGTCTTCCTCGTTCGCACGGAGGGAACGCGGCCCGGAAGGGAAGCGGGGGATCCGGCGAGTGCGGGGCTATAGCTCAGTTGGTAGAGCGCTTGCATGGCATGCAAGAGGTCTGGGGTTCAATTCCCCATAGCTCCACTCCGCATCGGCGGTCGTGGAAATCCAGGGTCGCCCGCGTCGCGGGGCTATAGCTCAGTTGGTAGAGCGCTTGCATGGCATGCAAGAGGTCTGGGGTTCAATTCCCCATAGCTCCACAGCAGTTCAGGAGGCCGTCACCCACCGGGTGGCGGCCTCCGGCGTTTCGTCCGGGCGCTGCCCGGCGCCCACCTCGGCGGGGTCAGGTCAGGCAGGTGTGCGCCCAGCCGCCCTGCGGCAGCGAGTTGAGCGCCTCGACCCGCTCGCGGTCCTGCTCGGCCACGGGGACGTAGACCACGATGTAGCACTCCGGCACGCCCGGCATCGTCAGATAGGTGGCGTTCAGGTTCAGCACGCCCACCTTCGGGTGGCGGAAGATCCGCAGCAGGGTCTCCGCCGGCGCGACCTCCTGGCGCTCCCACAGCCGCCGGAACAGCTCGCTGCGCGCCGACAGCCGCTGCACGTGGGCCTCCCAGGCCGGCTCGCCGACGTGCTTGCCGTACGCCGAGCGCAGCAGCGCCACCATCCGCGGCAGGGTCTCGTCGGGGTTCCCGCAGGGGTTGCAGCACGACGGCGCGGTCAGCATGCACCAGAGGGTGTTGAAGGCGACCCCGTGGAACCGGCCCATCCGCTCGGCGCCGAACAGCAGGCGGTACGGCTCGTTGTAGCCCAGGACGTCGAACCGGGTGTTGGAGACCGCCGCCGGCAGCGGTGCGAGCGAGTCCAGGATCACCTGGATCGACTGGTTCAGCTCCGGCGGGGCGGCCTGGGCGAGCGGCGAGGGGGACGTCCCGGCCAGTCGGAACAGGTGCTCGCGCTCGGTGCCGTCCAGCCGCAGCGCCCGGGCCACCGCCAGCAGCACCTGTTCGCTCGCGTTGATCGGACGCCCCTGTTCGAGCCACGTGTACCAGGTGACCCCGACCCCGGCGAGCTGCGCGACCTCCTCGCGGCGCAGCCCCGGCGTACGGCGGCGCGGCCCCGCCGGCAGGCCGACGTCCTCCGGGGTCACCCGCGCCCGGCAGGCCTTCAGGAAGCGGGCCAGCTCGGTGCGGCGGCGGTGGCGGCCGTCCGACGCGGTGGGGAGCTCCTCCAGCACTGTCATGCCGTCCATCGTGCCGCAGAGCGCCCGGGCGATACAGGTACTGCCGGTACCAGGATCGGCAGGCTCTAACCACCAGTACCGGAACCCGCCCAGGATGGCTGCCATGACGGACCTTCAGACCCGGCCCCGCGTGGCCGGAGGCACCACCACCCGGGCCCCGGCCGTGCGGCCGGGGCTCCTCCTCGCGCTCGTCCTGTGCGGACAGTTCATGGCCGTGCTCGACGTCTCCATCGTCAACGTCGCGGTGCCCACCATCCGCACCGACCTGGGCGCCTCCGGCGCCGCCCTGCAACTGGTGATCGCCGGCTACACCATCAGCTACGCGGTCCTGCTGATCACCGGCGCCCGGCTCGGCGCCCGCTACGGCTACAGCCGGCTGTTCCAGCTCGGCCTCGCCGCCTTCACCGCCGCCTCGCTGGCCTGCGGACTCGCCCCCTCCACCGGCTGGCTGATCGCCTTCCGGCTGCTCCAGGGCGCGGGCTCGGCCCTGATGGTGCCGCAGGTGATGAGCCTGCTCCAGCGCACCTTCACCGGTGCCGCCCGCAGCCGGGCGCTCGGCCTGTACTCGGCGGTGCTGGCCGGCGGGATGGCCCTCGGGCAGGTGCTCGGCGGGGTGCTGGTCAGCGCCGACCTCCTCGGCACCGGCTGGCGGCCGGTGTTCCTCGTCAACGTGCCGCTGGGCGTGCTGCTGCTGGCGGCCGGGGCCCGGCTGCTGCCGCGGCTGCCCGGTGACCCCGCGCGCGGCTTCGACGTCCCCGGCCTGGTCGTGCTGGGCGCGGCGCTCGGCCTGCTGGTGGTGCCGCTGGTGCTCGGGCACGAACTCGGGTGGCCGGCCTGGGGCTGGGGGATGATCGCGGGCAGCGTGCTGCTGTTCGGCCTGTTCGCGGTGGTCGAGCGGGGGGTCGCCCGGCGGGGCGGGCAGCCGCTGATCCCCGGACGGGTGCTGCGCGCCCCGGGACTGCTGCCCGCGGCGGTCGGCCTGTTCGCGATCATGGCGGCCTTCGCGGGCTTCATGTTCTCCTTCGCCCTCCACCAGCAGGCCGCGCTCGGCCACAGCGCGCTGCGGGCCGGCCTCTGCTCGGCGCCCGTCGCCGTCGGCTTCGGACTGTCCAGCCTGCACTGGCACCGGCTGCCGGGCCGGCTGCACGGCGTGCTGCCGGTGATCGCCGCGGTGTCGCTCGGGGGCGGCTACCTGCTGCTGGGGGTGCTGCTCGGCGGCGGCGCCGAGATCGGGGCGGTGCCGCTGGCGGAGATGGCCGCCCTCGGCCTGATCGCCGGCTGGGCGTACGCGCCGCAGTTCGCCCGGGCGCTCGCGGGGGTGGCGCCGGGGGATGCGGCCGATGCCAGCGGGGTGATGGTCACGGTCATCCAGCTCGGGCAGGTCGTCGGGGTCGCGGTGCTCGGCTCGGTGTTCCTCGGGCAGGTGGACCTGCCGGCTCCGGCTGCGGAGTCCGGGCACGCGCTGGAGGTGACGCTCGCGGTCAACGCCGTCGGGGTGCTCCTCGCCGCGGGGTTCGCGGCGCGCAGCCGTCGGGCGGCGCGGTAGCGGAGCGGGCGGTCGGCGGGCCTTCCCGGCGTGCGGTCGGGGGCGTCGCCGGGGCGCGGTGGTGCGTGCCCCGGGGCGCGGCCGGGACATGCTCCGGGGCGCGGCCCGGACATGCTCCGGGGCGCGGCCCGGACATGCTCCGGGGCGGGCCGCCCGGCGCGGCCGGTCTCGCTCCCGGGGCGCGGCCGCCGGGGCGGGCCGCACCTCGGGAAACGGATTTCAGGAGCACGCCCCGGACCGTGTAAAGTAGTCGATGTCGCCGAGGGAAACGGACGGAAACGGCCGAGGAACCCGGTGACATCGCAGGTCAAGGGGCTATAGCTCAGTTGGTAGAGCGCTTGCATGGCATGCAAGAGGTCTGGGGTTCAATTCCCCATAGCTCCACAGTGATCAAGAGCCGCCTCCTGTTACGGGGGGCGGCTCTTCGCCGTTGTGTCCATGCCACCGGCGGGAGGGCCGGAAAGACCGCTACCGTCGTGGCATGGCCGATCTGCAGCGAAGGCGGAACGAGGAGCTGGCCCGGATACTGCACCAGCTCGGCTGGAGTCCGGAACGGCTGGCCCGCGAGGTCAGCCTCGCCCTGCCGCCGGGCCTGGCCATCAGCTCCACAGCCCCGTACAAGTGGCGCGACCGCGGCATGGTGCCGCGCAGTCCGCACGACCAGACCGTCTGCGAGGTGCTCAGCCGCACCCTGGGCATCGCCGTCACCTACGAACAGCTCTGGGGCCGGATGGGCGGCCACCGCGGCGCCAAGATCCTCTCCCCCCGGCTGCTGACCGACCCGTGGACCGCCGACACCGCCCAGACCGCGCTGCGCGAGGCCGCCACCGACGCCGGGCCCGTCCGCCTCACCGACCTGTTCCGCAGCGCCGACCTCGACCACGCCGCCGAACGACTGGCCTCCGCGCCGCCACCGGTCGGCGGCGGCGAGGGCGCGCTGCGCGTCGACCCGGGACTCGTCGGCGAACTCGGCCTCTCCTTCCGCAGCAAGCAGCGACTCGAACGGTCCTGCGGCGGCGGTCTCGTCCTCGGCCCCACCCGGGCCGAACTCGCCATGCTGGCCAAACTGTTGGAACTCGGCGCCTACGACGAACGGCTCGGCCGCGAACTGTACGGGACGGCCAGCAGGCTCGCCCGGCTGGCCGGCTGGGCCGCGTACGACCTCGGCCACGACGCGGCCGCCCAGCGGGCGTTCGTCGCCGCGCTGCGCGCCGCCCACGTCAGCGGCGACCCCCGGCTGGGCGTCGCCGGGCTCGGCGCGCTGGTGGTGCTCGCCACCCAGGCCGGCGGCGGGCGGGGCCTGGACGCCGTCACCGCGCTGCGCACCGCCCTGGAGGCCCACGGGCCCGTGCTCAGCGCCACCTCCCGGGCGCGCCAGCTCGGCCGGATCTCCCGCGCCCACGCCCGCTGGGGCGAGGCGGAGCAGGCGGAGGAGGCCGCCGCCCGGGCCTTCGCCGAACTGGACGGCGTGCCGGGGACCGAGGAGGCCCGGGCCGATCTCGCCGGGATGGTGGGGGAGGGACGGCTGGCCCTCGGCCGGTGCCGGATGGCCAAACCGCTGCTCGCCGAGGCCGTCGCCGGGCTGGGGCCGGGGCGGGCCCGCTCCAAGGCGCTGCTGATGGTCCGGCTCGCGGAGGCCCACCGGCGGCTCGGCGACCAGCGGGAGGCGGCCCGTACGGTGGCGCAGGCGCGCGCGCTCGCGGCGGGGATGCAGTCGGAGCGGCTGGCGAAGGCGCTGCGGGACTTCGACGCTGCGGGACGGGCTGCGGCGCGGTGAGGCGGCGGGGGTCGGTGTGCGGTGGGGCTGGATGGGTGCGGCGGCGTACGGCATACGGCGTGCGGCATGCGGCACGAGGCCTGCGGGGTGCGGCGTGCGTCGTTCGATGGCGGAGGCGTGGTGCGGCTGGGGTGCGGCCTCGGGCGGCAGCGGGCCGCCGGCGCGCCGGCCCGCTGCGGTCCGGCTGCGCCGGGTTCCGACGGGCGGTATACCCGGGAGTGGCCTGACCTGCTTGCGGTACCCTGAGCCCATGCGAACCGTGCGCCTGCTCCTTAGCCGGCCGCGCTGACCAGGACCGGTCGCGCCCCAGGGCGGTGCCGGAGTCGGCGTGGCGTCCCCTCCTGCGAGGGGATTTTTTGTTTTCCGCCCCCGCCCGCGAGGTGGGACGGGTCCACGGGCCGCCGCGTGGCGCGGTTCGCCAACTGACATCGATGGAGCTTGAAGGACCATGAGCGAGACGACCCCTGCGTCCGGCGCGGCCGAGACCGCGACCGAGCCGTTCCGGTACAGCGCCGCGCTGGCGGCGGACATCGAGTCCCGCTGGCAGGACCTCTGGGAGAAGGAGGGCACCTTCCACGCCCCCAACCCCACCGGTGCGCTGGCCGACCCGTCCGCGGGCGACGTCGCCGCGAAGCCGCACAGCTTCATCATGGACATGTTCCCGTACCCCTCGGGCGCGGGTCTGCACGTCGGCCACCCGCTGGGCTACATCGCCACCGATGTCTTCGCCCGCTACCAGCGGATGACCGGCCACAACGTGCTGCACACGCTGGGCTACGACGCCTTCGGCCTGCCCGCCGAGCAGTACGCGGTGCAGACCGGCACCCACCCGCGGGTCTCCACCGAGGCCAACATCGCCAACATGCGCCAGCAGCTGCGCCGGCTGGGCCTGGGCCACGACCCGCGCCGCTCGATCTCCACGATCGACCCGGACTACTACCGCTGGACCCAGTGGATCTTCCTGCAGATCTTCAACTCCTGGTACGACGAGGACGCGTGCAAGGCCCGTCCGATCGCCGAACTGGTCGCCCAGTTCGAGTCCGGCGAGCGTGAGCTGCCGGGCGGCCGCGCCTGGGCCGAGCTGTCCGGCGCGGAGCGCGACGAGGTGCTGGGCGAGTACCGCCTGGCCTACGCCAAGGAGGTGCCGGTCAACTGGTGCCCGGGCCTGGGCACCGTGCTGGCCAACGAGGAGGTCACCGCGGACGGCCGCTCCGAGCGCGGCAACTTCCCGGTGTTCAAGTCCAACCTGCGCCAGTGGATGATGCGCATCACCGCGTACTCCGACCGCCTGATCGCCGACCTGGACCTGCTGGACTGGCCCGAGGCGATCAAGCTGCAGCAGCGCAACTGGATCGGCCGCTCCGAGGGCGCCCGGGTCGACTTCGCCGTCGACGCCGGGACGATCACCGTCTTCACGACCCGGCCCGACACCCTGTTCGGCGCCACCTACATGGTGCTGGCGCCCGAGCACGGCCTGGTCGACTCGATCGTCCCCGCCGCCTGGCCCGAGGGCGTGCCCGCCGAGTGGACCGCAGGCGCCGCCACCCCCGCCGAGGCCGTCGCCGCCTACCGCGCCGAGGCCGCCGCCAAGTCGGACGTCGAGCGGCAGGTCGACGCCAAGGTCAAGACCGGCGTCTTCACCGGTGCCTACGCCGTCAACCCGGTCAGCGGCGAGTCCGTCCCGGTGTTCATCGCCGACTACGTGCTGATGGGCTACGGCACCGGCGCCATCATGGCCGTCCCCGCCCACGACCACCGCGACTTCGCGTTCGCCCGCGCCTTCGGCCTGCCGATGCGCTGCGTCGTCGAGCCCACCGACGGCCGCGGCGAGGACCCGGCGGAGTGGGACGACGCCTTCGACACCTACGACTCCGTCATCGTCAACTCCTCCCGGGACGGGCTGACCCTGGACGGCCTGAGCGTCGTCGACGCCAAGGCCGCCGTCACCGCCTGGCTGACCGAGCGCGGCATCGGCGAGGGCACCGTCAACTACCGCCTGCGCGACTGGCTGTTCAGCCGCCAGCGGTACTGGGGCGAGCCCTTCCCGATCGTCTACGACGAGGACGGCGTGATGCACGCGCTGCCCGAGTCGATGCTGCCGGTGGAGGTCCCCGAGGTCGACGACTACTCGCCGCGCACCTACGACCCGTACGACTCGGACTCCTCGCCGGAGACCCCGCTGTCGCGCAACGAGGCGTGGGTCAACGTCGAACTGGACCTGGGCGACGGCGTCAAGAAGTACCGCCGCGAGACCAACACCATGCCCAACTGGGCGGGTTCGTGCTGGTACGACCTGCGCTACGTCGACCCGACCAACGCCGAGGCCGTCGTCGACCCGGCCAACGAGCAGTACTGGCTGGGCCCCACCGCCGCCAAGCCGGCCGGCGGCGCCGACCTGTACGTCGGCGGTGCCGAGCACGCGGTGCTGCACCTGCTGTACGCGCGCTTCTGGCACAAGGTGCTGCACGACCTGGGCCACGTCTCGTCCGTCGAGCCGTTCCACAAGCTGTTCAACCAGGGCATGATCACCGCCGACGTCTACCGTGACGAGCGCGGCTTCCCGGTGCCCGCCGCCGAGGTCGAGGAGCGCGACGGCCGGTACTTCTGGCAGGGCGAGCCGGTCAAGCGCGAGGCCGGGAAGATGGGCAAGTCCCTGAAGAACGCCGTCGCCCCGGACGACATCGCCGACGAGTACGGCGCGGACACCCTGCGCCTGTACGAGATGTCCATGGGCCCGCTGGACGTCTCCCGCCCCTGGGACACCCGGGCCGTGGTCGGCTCGTACCGCTTCCTGCAGCGGCTGTGGCGCAACGTCGTCTCGGAGACCACCGGCGAACTGGTCGTCACCGAGGAGGAGCCGGACGAGGCGACCCTGCGCGCCCTGCACAAGGCGATCGACGGCATCCGCGGCGACATGGCCGGGCTGCGCTTCAACACGGCCGTCGCCAAGGCGATCGAGCTGAACAACTTCCTGGTCAAGCGCGGCTCCACGCCGCGGGTGGTCGCCGAGCAGCTGGTGCTGATGGTCGCGCCGCTGGCCCCGCACATCGCCGAGGAGCTGTGGCGCCGCCTGGGCCACACCGAGTCGCTGGCGCACGCCGACTACCCGGTCGCGGACCCGGAGTACGTCGTCGACGAGTCGGTGACCTGCGTGGTGCAGATCAAGGGCAAGGTGAAGGCCCGGCTGGAGGTCGCCCCCACCATCACGGACGCCGAGCTGGAGGCGCTGGCGCTGGCGGACCCGGCGGTGGTCGCGGCGATCGGCGACGCGGCGGTGCGGAAGGTGATCGCGCGGGCGCCGAAGCTGGTGAACATCGTGACGGGCTGAGGTCGCCGAGCCGGCTGGGGTCGCCGACTCGGTCGGGGGCTCCGAGCCGGTCGGGGTCTCCGAGCCGGTCGAGGTCTCCGAGCCGGCTGCGGTTCGCGACCGAGGCCGGCTTGATCGGGCGGGTGTCCTCCGGGGCACCCGCCCGGTGCTTTCCCGGGAGGTCCGGGCGGGGCCCCCGACCGGTGCTCCGGCCGGTGTCTGCGCGTTGCCTGCGCCGTTGCCTCTCCGTGGGTGATCTTTCCCGGTCTTCCCTGATCTTCCGTGCGGGAAGACCCCGGATCTGTCCCTGATCCGTGCCCGCGAGCACCCTTCGGACCGCTCCCGGGCCGGTGCGGCGGGCTACGGTGGAACCCTGGGCAGTGCAGCCCGCGTTGGGTCCGATGGGGGCCGGAACGGCGGCGGAAGGTGGCGCGCGATGGACGTGTTCGGCGTGATGATCGGCTTGGTCCTGCTCTTCGGGATCGCGGTGCTCGCCCTGGCTGTGGTCGGCACGGTCAAGGCGGCCAAGGCCGTCACCGAGAAGGTCGGGAAGCACGAGGCGAACGCCCGGCGCGCCGTGGAGACCGCCGCCCTCAAGGCGAGGACGTACACCAGGATCGGCCCGCCGGCGCAGATCGCCAACGTCCGGCTCAAGCTGCGGACCTCGCTGGACGGCACCCGTCAGGTGCTGGAGAGCGGGCTGTCGCAGGACGGTCAGCTCGGCGAGTCCCTCGCGCTGCTCACCCGGCTCGACGCCCACGCGGCGGAACTCGACGGCCAGCTGCGGATGCTGGAGCGCGAGCCGGACACCGCGCGGATCGCGGCCAAGCTGCCGGAGCTGCGGGAACGGGCCGAGCGGATCACCCATTCGGCGGAGACCATGCGCTGGGCGGCGCAGGACCGGATGCAGCGGTTTGCGGAGGACGAGCTGAGCCGGCTGAGCCAGGAGTGCGAGAGCGAGGCGGGGGCGCTGCGGCACTGGGACTCTGCTGGTGCTGGTGTGGGTGGGGGTCTCGGTGCGGGCGCGGGTGTGGGCGTCGGAGCGGCGCGGCCCGGGCTGACGGACGGCAAGGGGCGCCCGAGCGCGGAGGAGCTGCTCGGGCTGACCGATCCGCTGGTGAAGCTGGCCCAGCGCCTGCGGAAGCCGTCGGCCGGCCCCTCGGCGGGCTGATCCACCGCGTCCTCCCGGTGCGGGGAACGGCGCTGTTCTCCCGGACGCGTGGGGAGTAACCTCCGGCTCATGCCCTCCGACCTCGCACTTGTCACCGATTCAACGGCCTATCTGCCGCAGGAGGCCCTCGACCGGCACGGGATCACGGTGGTCCCGCTGAGCGTCGCGGTCGGTGACTCGGTCCTCAGCGAGGGCGTGGAGATCTCCCCGAAGCACGTCGCCGAGGCGCTGCGCGCCAAGCAGCGGGTGACCACCTCCCGACCCAACCCGGAGACCTTCGCCGCCACCTACCGGGCGGCCGCCGAGTCCGGGGCGAAGGGGATCGTCTCGGTGCACATCTCCGGAGAACTGTCCGGCACGGTCGAGGCCGCCCGGCTGGCGGCCGCCGAGGCGCCCGTGCCGGTGCGGGTGGTGGATAGCCGGCTGGTCGGCATGGCGCTCGGGTACGGGGTGCTGGCGGCCGCCGAGGCGATCGCGGCCGGTCGGGGACTGGCGGAGGCGGCCGGAGCGGCGGAGCGGCGGGCGGCCGGGACCAGCGGTTTCTTCTACGTGGACACCCTCGAGCACCTGCGCCGCGGCGGCCGGATCGGGGCGGCCCGGGCACTGCTCGGCTCGGCGTTGGCGGTCAAACCGCTGCTGCACCTGCACGGGGGGCGGATCGAGCCGCTGGAGAAGGTGCGCACGGCCTCGCGGGCCATCGCCCGGCTGGAGGAGATCGCGGTCGAGCGGTCCGGGGACGGGGAGGTGGACATCACCGTCCACCACCTGGCGGCCGAGGACCGGGCCGAGCCGCTGGCCGAGCGGTTGCGGGCGCGGGTGCCGGGGCTGCGGGAGCTGTACGTCGGCGAGGTGGGGGCGGTGATCGGCGCGCACGTCGGGCCAGGGCTGCTCGCGGTGGTGGTCTCACCGCGCTGAGGCGGCGGGTGGAATGGTCAACTTTCGCGGGTCGCCACCACTCGTGTGAGTGACGTGTTTTATCCACAACCCGCGGGTTATCCACAGGGTTTCAGTAATTTCCGCGCGGCCGCCGTCGGGCCCCTAGCGTCCTCGCCATGACGACCCTGAACCTGGGCGCGGCGAAGCGCCAGACGATCAACGAGACGGTACGGCTGCGGATGGCGGCGCTGCTGCCGACGGACGACGAGCCGGCGGGCGGCGAGCCGACGGGTGACGAGCCGGTGGGCGGCGAGCGGTTGAGCAGCGAGTGGGCGGCCGCCGAGCGGGCGGCCGTTGGGCGGAGGGGCGGCAGTCGGGCCGCCGGCGAGCGGGTGGGCGAGGGCGGGGTGGTCGGCGAGCGGGCGGTCCCCTCCTCCGCGGGTCTCTCCCCGCCCTCGGTCCCGTCCCCGGCCGCGTCCCCCGCCGCGCCTCCGCCCGCGATCGCCGGGGCGGCACCGCCGGAAGCGGTCCACCTCGCCGAGCCTCCGCCGACCGGCGGCGCGCCGCCCCGGTTCGCCGCTGCCCTGGCGCTCGACCGGCGGGCCGTGGCCGGGCTGGCGATCCTGCTGCTGTTCGCGGTGGGCTACGCCGTGCAGCACTTCTGGCTGGCCAGGCCGGAGGCGGTGGCCGTTCCGGCGCTGGCGGCCGCCTCGGCGCCGTCGGAGCCGGGCCTGCCTGCGTCCTCCTCCCCGGCGGGAGCCGCCGCTTCCGCCGGAGCCGCCACCGCCCCGGGCTCCTCCGGAGCCGCGCCGCCCGAGGTGCCCGCGGGTCAGGGCGTCGGGGGCGCCGTCGTGGTCGACATCAGCGGCCGGGTCCACCTGCCAGGCCTGCACACCCTGCCCGGCGGCTCCCGGGTGGCCGACGCTCTGCGGGCAGCGGGCGGTCCACTGCCGGACACGGACACCAGAGGGCTCAACCTGGCCCGGTTGCTGGCGGACGGTGAGCAGATCCTGGTCGGCGAGTCGGCCCCGGTTCCGGCTCCCGCCCCGGTCTCCGGGGGAGGCAACGGACCTTCCGGCGGCGGCACGCCCCGACCACCCGTCAGCCTCAACCGCGCCACCCTCGAACAGCTCGACACCCTGCCGGGCGTCGGCCCGACCCTCGCCCAGCGGATCCTCGCCTACCGCACCTCGCACGGCTCGTTCCGCACGGTCGACCAGCTCAGGCAGGTCAGCGGGATCGGGGCCCGGACCTTCGCTGAGCTCCGCCCGCTCCTGACGCTCTGACGCTCTGGCACCCCTCCGCTGCCCCCGGGTCGCCTGTCCTTTTCTGCCCCCCGAACTCCTCCGCCCCGAAGGGAGGTGCCGCCATGACCGCCGCCGCCACCGCGCTGCCGCACCCCCGCTCCTCGCCCGCCGACTTCCGACTGCTGCTCCCCGCCGTCTCGGCCTGGGTGGTCACGGCGGTCCTCCTGCCCCTGGAACCGCCGCCCTTCGTCGTGGCCCTCGCACTCGCGGGTGTCGCTGCGCTCGCCGCCGTCCCGCTGCTCGTCCGACCGGGCCTGCTGCGCCGGCGCGGGGCCGCAGCGACGCTGGCCGCCGTCCTGCTCACCGGAGCGGCGGCCGCGATCGCGACCCCACTGCACACCGCAGACCTGCACCGAGGGCCGCTGCCGGAGCTAGCCCGCGCGGCCGGGCAGGCCGGGCCACGCGCACCCGGCACGACCGCACCCGTGGTCGTGGTGGAGCTGACCGTCACCGGGGACCCCGCGGTCCACGACTCCCGGGGCGGCACCACCGGCGGCCAGGTCCTCCTCACCGTGGAGGCCGTCGCCGACCGCGTCACCGTCCTCCCGGACGGGCATGCCACCCGCACCCACACCCCCGTGACCGTCATGGCCCGAGGGCGTGAGAGCGAGCCCTGGCTGCGCCTGCTCCCCTCGGAGCGGCTGGCGGCGGAGGCAGAGGTCCGGCCACCGGGGGAAGGCCACGAGATCGAGTCCGCCGCCCTGTTGACCGTCCACGGCCCGCCCCGGCGGCTCGCTCCGCCGAGCCTCCCGCAGCGGATCGCCGGTCGGCTGCGCGAGGGACTGCGCACGGCATCCGACGGGCTACCCCCCGATGCGCGCGGGCTGCTCCCGGCGCTGGTGGTCGGGGACACCTCCCGGCTGCCCGACGACCTCGTGGACGCCTTCCGGGCCACCGACCTGCTGCACCTGATCGCCGTCAGCGGGGCCAACCTGGCCATCGTCCTCGGGGCGCTGCTCGGACCGCCCGGTCAGGCCGGCACCCCCGAACGGCGCGGTCTGGCCGCGGTCCTGGGGCTCTCGCTGCGCACCAGCGCCCTGCTGGGGACGGCCCTGACCCTGGCCTTCGTGACCGTGTGCCGACCGGAGCCCAGCGTGCTCCGGGCGGCCGGGACGGGTCTGATCGGCATGCTCGCCCTGGCCACCGGCCGCCCCCGCCAGGCCGTACCGGCCCTCGCCGGGGCGGTACTGGTCCTGGTCCTGCTGGACCCGTTCCTGGCCCGCTCCTTCGGCTTCCTGCTCTCGGTGCTCGCCACCGCGGGGCTGCTGGTCCTCGGGCCGCGGTGGGCCGAGGGGCTCCGGGCCCGACGCTGGCCGCACCACCTGGCTGGCGCGCTAGCTGCGACGGCGGCGGCGCAGGCACTGTGCTCGCCGGTGACGGTGGTGGTGTCCGGACACATCAGCCTGGTCGCCATCCCGTGCAACCTGTTGGCCGAACTCGCGGTGGCCCCGGCCACGTTGCTCGGTTTCGGCGTACTCGTGCTCCAGCCGTTCCTCCCCTCTGCGGCCCGACTGCTCGCCGAACCGGCCGGAGTGCCGACCGGCTGGCTGGCCTTCGTGGCGCGTCGCGGAGCCGAACTGCCGGGCGGCCAACTGACCTGGCCCGGCGGCTGGCTCGGAACGGCGACGGTCGCCCTCGCCACCCTGGCGGTCTGCTGGGCGGCACCGCTGCTGCTGCCGCGACGGACGGAGCCCGGCAGCTCCGCGCGCGTCCGGCGCCGCCCTGCCCGGGCGCTGGTGACGGGCGTCCTGCTGGTGGTGCTGCTGGCCGTCCTGCTGCGGCCGCCGCAGCTCGCCCGGATCGCCACCGGCTGGCCACCGCCCGGGTGGCGGCTGGTGATGTGCGATGTCGGTCAGGGAGACATGTTGGCCCTTCGAACGGGAGCGTCGGACAGTGCGGTGGTGATCGACGCCGGGCCGGATCCGAACGCCGCCGATCGGTGTCTGCGCGATCTGGGCGTCACGGTGGTGCCTCTCCTGTTGCTGACCCATTTCCACGCCGACCATGTCGAAGGCGTGCCGGGGGTGTTGCGGGGGCGCGGTGTCGGCGCGGTCGAGGGCACGGCGCTGGACGACCCACCGGGTGAGGCCGCCCGGGTGACGGCCTGGGCGGCCGGTGCCGGGGTGCCGCTGCTGCGCGCCGGGCGTGGTGAACGCCGCTCGGCGGGAGCGGAGTTGACCTGGGACGTGGTGTGGCCGGATCCCGGAGCGGCCGTCGAGGCGTCCGGTGCGAACAACGCGAGCGTGGCGTTGCTGGTGTCGTTGCCGGGCGGGCTGCGGATGGCGTTGCTCGGCGACCTCGAACCACCCGCGCAGTCCGCCTTGTTGGGCCGGCTGGGCCGGGTCGACGTCCTGAAGGTGGCGCACCACGGCTCGGCTCACCAGGACTGGGACCTGACGGCCGCCCTGCGGCCCCGGCTGGCCCTGATCTCCTGCGGTGAGGGCAACGCCTACGGCCATCCCTCGCCGCGCACGGTCGACCGGCTGCGCGCCCTGGGCGCCACCGTCCTGCGCACCGACCGCGCGGGTGACATCGCCGTGACCGGCGACTCCCCGTCCACGCTGGCGGTCGCCGTTCAACCCCAGCCCGCCCACGGCCGCCCCGCCGCCCACTCCACCCACCAGACCCACTCGCCCGCCGGCCCCCGCGCCCCGCCCCGGTGACCCCCGCTCTCCTCCTCCCTCCGCAACGCGGGTGGGGATGGGGCAGGGGTGGGGGAGGCGGAGGGAGGGGAGGGGGGCGGGGGCGCGCACGCTCTCCGGCACGCCGGTGATGGTCGAGCGCACCATCTACCCGCCGCG
>NZ_JBEPAK010000189.1:0-14035 GCF_040298565.1 Kitasatospora sp. NPDC001539
GCCGCCCGGGTCGGACCGGGGCGGCGCTCCCGCGTGCCGCGTCGGTCAGCGGCGCGCCCGGTGCCCGGCCGGGCGGTCGAGCCGCTGACGCGCACCCCGGGCGGCGGTGAGCTGGCGCACCAGCTGGTGGAGCGAGATGACGCCGGTGAGCGGGGGCAGCCCGGCGACGACGACGGCGGACGGTGTCCAGGAGACGTCGGCGACGCACAGCGCGGCCGCGATCCCGGAGAAGAGCACGACGACGACCCAGGAGTGGAACGGCTGGCGGCCGTGCTGGACGGCGCGCAGGACGGAGAGGCACCCCGCGAGCCACGGCCCGTAGACGACCACCGGCCACAACGGCGACAGGCCGCACGGCACGCGCGGGAACGCCATCTCCTGCAGCGGGCCGTAGGAGAACACCCAGCCCAGCGCACAGGCCGCGATCACCGTCACCGCGGTGAGCACGCCGATCAGGGAGCTGATCAGTTGGGGCCAGGCCGGCCGGGGGAAGGGGGACCGTCGGCGGTGGCGGGAGGCCGGCGGGCCGGCGGGTCGGCCGGTCCCGGTCGGGTCCGGTGGGTCGACCGGTGCCCGCGGGGGCGGTACGAACGGCGCCTCCGTCCCCCAGCCGCCGGCCGAGGTGACGATGGAGTGGAACGCCTGGGCGTCGCCGTAGGCGGCGCTGAGGGCATGGGTGAAACCCTCGCCGTACCAGTCGTCCGCCGGACGGGACGCCTCGTGGTCACCGGCGCCGGTCCAGGCCCCGCCGCCCGGCTCGCCGTAACCGTGGCCCCCGTACCCGCCGAGGAGATCGGTCACTCGGTCGTACACGGCACGCTCCTCACGTCGGGACCGGACCGTGGCCCGGTCCGGCTCCCGGTCCGGCTCCTGGCCCTGGCCCCGACCCCCACCGCGGATCCCGGTGCGACCGGCGCCGTCATGACTCGGCCGGGAAGAGCAGGGCCCCGATCCGGGCGGCGAAGTCGCTCTCCAACTGGCCGATCCTCCGCACGAGGTCGGCCAACGGGCGCGAGGTGTGCGACAGGACGGTCCGCTCGCCGTTGCGCGAGAGGTAGCCGGTGGACACGTCGCCCACGGCGTTCCGGCGGTCGGGGACGAACAGCCACGGTCCGAGCGGAACGACCGGATCCCGGACTGCGGCCGACAGGGCGTGGGGCAGGCATGGTGAGGTCACGGGTTCCTCAACGAGGAGCGGGCGGAGCGGTTTTACGACATCCGGGCGTCCTTCCATATTCGATATCGGAGATGCTCTGCAAATTACCCAGAATAAATGCGCGAGGGGTCAATCTTATCCCGTCGAGCGCCTTCCCCGACGCGGCCCGGCGAGTAATCCTATACTCACCACCGGGCGCCGCTCGCCAAAAATCCCCATGCAAAAGAATCGCAAGAGAAACGTTTCATCGCCATTCTCAATGCTATGTTCCCTGCTTGCCCTTGGCATATTCGTCGACTAACGTCGTACCGACTTCGACCCTGGGAGGCTTCTTGCTCAGCTGGAAGGAATATCGGGAAGCCGTTAAGCTCCATCGCCAAGGATGGTCGACGATAATGATCTCCCGACATCTCGGGCGTGATCGAAAAACAGTGAGGTCATATCTACGCGGAGAGCGAATCCCGGGCATCCGAATTTCCTCCCAGGACGGCTTCCTCCGGTTCCTGCCGTACTGCCGTCAACGGCTCGCGGAGGACCCCCACCTCGCCGCGACGATCCTCTTCGACGAGGTCGTCGACCTCGGTTACACGGGCGGCTACTCGACCTTCACCCGGGCCCTGCGCAGGCACCGGGCACGGCCGCGCTGCGCACAGTGCGAGGAGGCGGCCCCGGAGTGGGGCAGCCCATCCGCTCCCGAACCGAGCGGGACGGCCGTCGAGTTCGACTGGCTCCGGATCCCCGTACCACCGGCGAGCTGGGGCTACGGCAACCGGGCACGGCTGCTCATCGGCTCGCTCAGCGGTCCCGGCCCGGACGTCGGCGGCGACCTCGGCCGCTGGGCGGTCGCGCTGGCGGAGGACCAGGACTTGCCCCACCTCGTGGAAGCCGTCGACCTCGTGCTGAGGCGGCTCGGCGGCACCCCCCGGTGCTGGCGGTTCGGCCGGACGCCGGCCGTGTGGTGCGCGAGGACCGACCGGGTGACACCGGTGTTCGGCGAGGTGGCCCGGCACTACGGCGTGCGCGTCGAGTGCCGCCAGCCGGCCGACCGCCGTTCCCACACCCGCCGGACCCTGGACGAGGCCCTCCGTTCCTGGTCCCGCGGGCTGACGGACGACACCACCCTCCAGGACGCCCGGCACGGCCTGGTCCGGCTGGCCGCACACCTCGACAACCGGGCCAGGGGCTCCGACCGGGCACGCCGTGCGGCCGGCGGCCCGCACCCGGCCACCGCACTCCGGGAACTGCCGCCCACGCCCTACCCCGTCCGCGTCCGCGCCGGCCGGACCGTCACCGCCGACGGCCTGGTGCCCTTCCGCGGCAACTTCTACGCCCTGCCGGACCACCTGGTCGGCGCCCCGGTGGAGGTCCGCCAGTGGCTGGACGAACCCCACCTGTCCATCGCCACACCCGCGGGCGCCGTCATCGCCCGTTGCCCGCTCGCCCCCGAAGGGGCCGGACTGACGGTCGTCGAACACGACAGCGCCGTCGCCGTACTGGAGCGGCACCCCGTGTCGGCCCCCGACACCCCGCCCTGCCGGCGGAACACACCGCGCCCGCCGTCCCCGCAGGCCCTGGCCGAGGCCGACGCGCTGCGCGCCCGGTCCGACGTCCCGCCCGGTCGCCACCTCGCCGGGGACGGGGACGACACGACGCCGCGGGTGCCCGCCCAACGGGACCGTCCGTCCGGCGGGACCGGCGCCTGAGCGACCGTCACCAGCCCCTTGCGGCGCGGGCTGCGGCGTGGACCGCGCGCGGCCCGACGGCGCCGGAGCCCCACCTCCGGTACCACGTCATTCCGGACCGCCCGTGCGCGCTCGGAAGCGGTGCGATCACCGCCCAGCCCTCCGGGCGGCGCTGGACACGGCTGCGACCCGGGAACCGATCCGGACTCCCGAGCCGCAGCCGTCGTCGACGTCAGTCCGCCAGCGGGAGGTAGACCCGGTTGCCCTGGGCCGCGAACTCGGCCGACCTCGGCCATGCCTTCCAGGGCCTCGGCGTCGTAGCCGGACTCGACGGCGGACGAGCCGTCGCCGTGCTCGTCGCGGATCTTCGTCGAGCAGAACGTGGAAGCAAGCACCACGCGACGAACGGACGCACCTACTGCGGAACGTCACGGACGCTGCGTTGGACAACGTCGGTCAGCACCCCGGCCGCGGTGACGAAGTCGTTGTCGTCGTGCAGCACGATCAACCCGTGGTGGGCCGCGGTGGCGCAGATCATCAGATCGACGGTGGACAGCGCCCGGACGGCTCCGCCGCTCTGGGCGAGCCGAAACTGAGCGGACTCGATCCAGCCCCACATGTTCTTCGGCAGGGGCACGTCGGGGTAGAGGTCGGCGAACATCTCGCCCATCTGCTCGTAGTGGACGAGGTGGCGGGCGGAACGCCTGAACTCGGTGCGTTGGGGAGCGCACGACCCGATCACGCGCAGATCGATGTCCTCCCCCCATGCATCGTTCAGGTGCTGCTCGCGAAGCAGCCGCCACACGGCAGTGGAGTCCGCGAGGTACCGGATCACTCAGCTCCCCGCTTCTCCCTGTCGTGGAGCTGCTGCCAGCCCTCGTAGTCCCACTCCCGGGCAGCCTGCATGTGCCGAGCGCGCCGAGCAGCACGCTCGTGTCTCTCGGCGTACTCGCGGAGGGCGGTGTTCACCACGTCCTTCTTGGTCGCCCCTCCGGAGAAGCGCAGAGCCTTCGCCAGGGCGTCATCATCCAGGTCGATGGTCGTCACGCTCATGCATGCCTCCGATATATAAGACCAACAACACCTCTGAATATAGCAGCGGCCGACCTGGACCGGGCCGGAAAGGACGGGCGCCGCTCCCCGAAGATCCGAAGATCAGTCCCGGGGAGCGGCGCCTTCCGGAGCCATGCCGACGTCAGTCGGCCAGCGGGAGGTAGACCCGGTTGCCCTGGGCCTTGAACTCCTCGGACATGGCCTGCATCCCGGCCACGGCCTCCGCGTCGAACTCGGTGGAGACGGCGGTCGAGCCGTCGCCGTGCTCGTCGCGGATCTTCTGCGAGATCTTCATCGACGACAACTTCAGCCCGAAACCAGCACCTTCAGAAGTAGCTGGTACCGCCCAGGGGTCTCATCGAGCTCGAACGCCCTGACGATCGGAGGGCCCGGAGTCAAGAACCTCGATGATGTGATCTGCGGCTCTGGCTGGGGCCTCGTGCTCCCATACGCGCACGACGGTCCACCCAGCGGCTCTGAGGGCGTCGTCCGCAGCCCGGTCCCGTGCGACATTCCGCTCCAGCTTGGGGCCCCAGTAACCGGCGTTTACTCCAGGCTGGCGACCATGCTCAGGACAGCAGTGCCAGAAGCAGCCATCCACGAATACGGCAACGCGTGCGCGGGTGAACACGATGTCCGGCCGTGGGCGCGCACCCTCCAAGTCCAAGCGGAGATCGACACGGTACCGCTTCCCTGCAGCGTGCAGCAGGGAGCGGATCGCGCGCTCAGGTTTGGTATCCCGCCGTCTGATCGCGGCCATGTTGCGCGAGCGACCGGGAGTGGGCGACGTCACGACTGTGGGGTCACTGGTACGGGTCATCGGTCACACCGTAGCCAAGCGTGTCAGACTCTCGGTGTTTGATGGGTCAAGATGGTAGTTCTGTCGATCCCGACCTGGAGGTACGAGCGTGGCTGATCTGTCGGCCCTGGAGATCTGCGCGGGTGCTGGAGGACAGGCGCTCGGCTTGGAGCTGGCAGGCTTCGATCACGCCCTGGCTGTTGAGCTCGACGAGAACGCCGTAGCCACACTACGCGAGAACCGAGACTGGGACGTTCGTCACGGCGACGTGGCCGATGACAAGACCTGGAACCCCAAGGAGTACGTCGGCGTCGATCTACTGGCTGGTGGGGTTCCCTGCCCGCCGTTCTCGATCGCTGGCAAGCAGCTCGGCGCCACGGACGAGCGTGACCTTTTCGCGTGGGCCGTCGAACTTGCCGGGAAGATGCAGCCGCGGGCTCTCCTCCTGGAAAACGTACGTGGGCTCTCCATGCCGCGCTTCTCCGCCTATCGCCAGCACGTGAAGGACCGCCTCAAGGATCTGGGGTACTGGTCCGACTGGCAGCTCCTGCACGCCAGTGACTACGGCGTACCTCAGCTGCGGCCGCGCTTCGTCCTAGTCGCGATGCGCAACGAGGATGCCCAGTGGTTCGAGTGGCCGGAGAAGACGCCGGTCACTGAGACAGTCGGGACGACACTGCTCGACCTGATGGCGGCGGACGGCTGGGCCGGTGCTGCCGACTGGGCAGATCGTGCCAACGACATTGCGCCGACCATCGTGGGCGGCTCGAAGAAGCATGGCGGCGCGGACCTCGGTCCGACTCGTGCTAAGGCGGCCTGGCGTGCTCTCGGCGTGGATGCCCTCGGCGTATCCGACACCCCGCCAAGCTCATCACACCCGCACAATCACCTGCCGAAACTGACCACGGAAATGGTCGCGCGCATTCAGGGCTGGGGGTCTTCTGCCGAGTATGAGTGGACGTTCACCGGCCGCAAGACCACCAGATACCGGCAGATCGGAAACGCCTTTCCCCCACCAGTGGCACGCGCGGTTGGAACGTCGATCGCCAACGCGCTGAACCGCAAGGGCCAGCCGAAGGAACTGTCTGACGTAGAGAACGAGGTTATGCATGACCGCCTCTACTTGGCCTTGAAAAACGCCTCGGCTCCAGCTACCGAAAAGGAACTTGTAAAGCTCGCCGCAGAGAAGATCGACTCGCAGACCTTTGAGCGCCGAATGGCCACACTTGCGCGAGACTTCGTGATCGACGAAGAAGATAGACTCGACGGCCGCGCGTACCGGCTTGTGGGCTTCAAGGGTTTCACTGGCCAGGAAGTACACGAGCGACACGCGCGGTTCGCCGAGATGAAGTCACGGATCAGCTAGGACTCGCCGACCCTCTTGGCGAGAAGGCCGATCAGGGCGTGCCGTTCGACGTGTGAGAGCCTGCGGGCCCGGTCGTATGCTTGATCGAGCCTCGACCGAGGGCGCTCACCCTTGCGCAGCCAGTGGAGAAGGTCCTTCGACTCATTGGCATTGAGCCGCTTGAGACCGGCAACAACCTCGTCGTATTGTTCTGGATCCGGCATTTCGTCGCGGACTGTTTCATTACAGCGCGAGCATTCAGCGCGCCAATTATCCATATCATCCATAGCACCTCGCGAGTTCAACCGCTCCTGCGGAACCCGGTGCCCAATCGTGAGCCTGGCCTTAACGCCAGGCTCACCCGGATATTCCTCTCCCACCCCCACCCCGCAGATCGTGCAGCGTGAACCGTCGCGCTCCAGGACATACCTGCGGACACGATCCGACGGCGCAAACTTCTTGTACTTCTGTTTCTCGCCAGCAATCCACAACCGTCCGCCTTTCACCTCCAGGCGGTAAGTGTCCCTTGGGAGCTGACTATCGTTTCGGTGAGACGGGATGACCCAGTCAGCTTTCCGAAGCTCACGCAACCTGCGGTTCAGGTGCTCGGAATCGTCGGCGATATCAGGTCCAAGCGCAGCGCGGATCTCCCTCATAGTGAAGGTGTCACCGACCTCTTTTTCGAACCACAGCCAGGCTGCCAGTCGTCGCTCCTGCCCGAACCTTTTCCTGGTGGATCCGGGTTCATACGAAAGCTCCCACCAAGGCGTCCCGTCCGGGGATAGTGATTCGTCGTGTTCGTTCGCGTCCATGGACATGGTCGGGATTATGGCCGGCCCGGTGGGCCTTTGCCCAGGTTTTGGATTTCTGCCGGTCCTGACGAACCCGCACGCCCGTCCTGACGACTGCCGAGCAGGCAGATCCCCTGCATCCGGTCACCGGGAACGAAGAGACCGTGCTGCCCCGCCGGAGGTCCGAATGACGGAAGCCCGCCCCGAGCAAGCGACTCGAGGTGGGCTTCCGTAAAGGCTGCGTCAGTCGGCCAGCGGAAGGTAGACCCGGTTACCCTGGGCCTTGAACTCCGCGGACTTGACCTTCATGCCTTCCAGCGCCTCAGCGTCAACGTCGCTGGTCACGACCGCCTTGTCGCCGTACAGCTCTGTGATGCTTTTGCTGATCTTCATCGAGCAGAACTTCGGACCGCACATCGAGCAGAAGTGGGCCGTCTTGGCGGGCTCGGCGGGGAGGGTCTCGTCGTGGAAGTCCCGTGCGGTCTCCGGGTCGAGGGCCAGGTTGAACTGGTCCTCCCAGCGGAACTCGAAGCGGGCGTCGGACAGGGCGTCGTCCCAGGCCTGGGCGCCGGGGTGGCCCTTGGCGAGGTCGGCGGCGTGGGCGGCGATCTTGTAGGTGATCACGCCGGTCTTGACGTCGTCCCGGTTGGGCAGGCCCAGGTGTTCCTTGGGGGTGACGTAGCAGAGCATCGCGGTGCCCCACCAGGCGATCATCGCGGCACCGATGCCCGAGGTGATGTGGTCGTAGCCGGGGGCGACGTCGGTGGTGAGGGGGCCGAGGGTGTAGAACGGCGCCTCGTCGCAGATCTCCTTCTGGAGATCCATGTTCTCCTTGATCTTGTGCATCGGGACGTGGCCCGGCCCCTCGATCATCACCTGGACGTCCCGCTCACGGGCGATCCGGCCCAGCTCGCCGAGGGTCCGCAGCTCGGCGAACTGCGCCTCGTCGTTGGCGTCCGCGATCGAGCCGGGGCGCAGGCCGTCACCGAGCGAGAAGGTGACGTCGTAGCGCGCCAGGATGTCGCAGAGTTCCGCGAAGTTGGTGTACAGGAAGTTCTCCTGGTGGTGCGCCAGGCACCACGCGGCCATGATGGAGCCGCCGCGCGAGACGATCCCGGTCTTGCGGCGCGCGGTCAGCGGGACGTACCGCAGCAGCACGCCGGCGTGGACGGTCATGTAGTCGACGCCCTGCTCGCACTGCTCGATGACGGTGTCGCGGTAGACCTCCCAACTCAGCTCCTCGGCCCTGCCGTCCACCTTCTCCAGGGCCTGGTAGAGCGGCACGGTGCCGATCGGCACGGGGGAGTTGCGCAGGATCCACTCACGGGTGGTGTGGATGTTGCGGCCGGTGGAGAGGTCCATGACGGTGTCGGCGCCCCAGCGGGTGGCCCAGGTCATCTTCTCCACCTCCTCCTCGATCGAGGAGGTGACGGCCGAGTTGCCGATGTTGGCGTTGATCTTCACCAGGAAGTCGGTGCCGATGATCGCCGGCTCCACCTCCGGGTGGTTCACGTTGACCGGGATGACGGCCCGGCCGCGGGCCACCTGCTCGCGCACGAACTCGGGCTCCAGGCCCTCGCGCAGCGCCACGAACTCCATCTCCGGCGTCACCACGCCCCGCTTGGCGTAGGCGAGTTGGGTGACAGCGGCGCCGCCGCGGCCACGCAACGGGCGGCGCGGACGGCCGGGGAAGACGGCGTCCAGGTTGCGCAGGTCGCCGCCGCGCGGCGCGGTGTGCCTGATCCCGTCGTCCTCCGGGCGCGGCTCCCGGCCGTCGTACTCCTCGACGTCGCCGCGCTGGCGGATCCAGGCGTCGCGCAGCGCGGGCAGGCCGCGCCGCACGTCGGGCTCGTACGCCGGGTCGGTGTACGGGCCGGAGGTGTCGTACAGCGGGACGGCCCGGCCGTCGGTGAGCCGCACCTCGCGGTAGGGCACCCGGAGGTCCGGGCGGGAGCCGCTCCGGTAGGCCTTGCGCCAGGCCGGGCTCGGGTAGCCGGTGCGCTCGCTGCTGGGGGTGCTCGGGGCAGGCTGCGGCTGTGCTTCGAACGTGGTCATCTGACCTCTACTCCCTACGCCGGCATTATCCGGTCCAGGTTCCTGCGGTCGACGCAGCCGTCGGTCCGTCCGTCGACGTCCCGGTCAGCGTCCTCTCAGCCCGGTGCTCCGAGCTCCCGCGTCCGCAGGCGGTGTTGCCTGCACATGACGCCCAACACCGTAGCGAGCCGGTCGCCGCAGGTCCAGACCGCCCGGGTGGCGGTCCGGCCGGAAAAGGCCGGGGCCCGGCCCCCGTGGACGGGGTACCGGGCCTCCGGACGTGGGGCGGTGCCGGGGTCAGCTCCGCGCGGCCTTCTTCACCAGGATCACCACGGCGGCCGCGATGCCCACCACGACCAGCAGCTTGATCACGATGCTCAGCAGGGCGCCGACCACGCCGAAGACGAAGGCGATGAGGTTCCAGGCCAGCACCAGGACCAGCACCGGGATGACGATGTTGCGCACCCAGGAGGGCAGCGACTTCCAGAGCTCGGCCATGTCGGTTCCTCTTCTCCCCTCGGGTCGGCTGCCGTCCGGTGCCGCATCCCGCTTGCTGTCGATGCTTCGATCGTACGGGGGTCCCAGCGGCGGAACGAGGCCCGACGGCCCGGAGAGAACCCCTAGATCCCCCCGATCCCCGCCCCCGGGGTGACCCCCTAGAGGACCGGGTCGGGCACCCCCGGACGGCGGTCAGACCGGCCAGCGCTCCCCGCGCCAGGCGGCGTCCCAGAACATCCACTCGTAGCGCGAGGTCGTCCCGAAGTGCTCGACCACCCTGCGGCGTTCGGCCGCGGACAGCTCCTCGCCGATCCGGTCGGCGAGCGCCAGCACCCGGCGCACCACGGACTGGAAGGCCTCGTCGCCGTAGGTGGCGATCCACTTCGCGTACAGCGGGTCGGGGGAGCCCTGGGCGAGCAGCGCCTCGCCGACCCGGGCGTAGATCCAGTAGCAGGGCAGCACCGCGCCGAGCGCCTCGGCGAAGGACCCGCCGTAGACGGTGGCCAGCAGGTAGCTGGTGTAGGCGCGGGTGGTGGGCAGCACCGGCTCGGCGGCGGCCTCCTCGGCGGTGCCGCCGAAGGCCGTGAGGAACTCCGCGTGCATGCCCTGCTCGGCGGCCAGCGCGCCGACCGCGTCGTCGGCGAAGGCCCGGACGTCCTCCTCGCCGGGCGCCTTGGCGGCGCAGACGGCGAGCGCGCGGGCGTAGTCGCGCAGGTAGTGGGAGTCCTGGACGACGAAGTGGCGGAAGGCCTCGCGCGGCAGGGTGCCGTCGGTGAGGCCGCCGATGAAGGGGTGGGCGAGGATCTCCGCGTAGATCGGCTCGATCGACGCCCAGAGTTCCTCGGTCAGGCTTCGGCTCATGGCGACGACCCTAAGCGAACGGCCCCCGGGGCGGACCGGCGACCGGGGACACCGGGGCAACCGGGGAGGCCGGGCCCGGGCAACCGGGACGACCGGCCACCGGGACGCCCGGCAACCTGGGCGACCGGCGCTCAGTCCTCCGGCGGGGAGAACACCACCAGCACCCGCAGCTCCTCGGTGATGTGGTGGAAGCGGTGCGGGGTGCCGGCCGGGACGTACACCACGGTGCCGCGCGCCACGGTCGCGGTCTCGGAGCCGACGGTCAACTCCGCGCGGCCGCTGATCACCTGGTAGATCTCGTCCTGGTCGTGCGCGGTCTGCGGGTCGGTGTCGCCGGGGGAGAGCGCGTACAGCCCGGCGGACATCCGCGGTTCGCGCAGGAACCGCAGGTACGCACCGTCGTTGGCCGCCCGCTCGGCGTCCAGTTCGTCCAGCCGGAACAGCTTCACCGCCGCGTCCTCCCTCGTCCGCCCACCGCGTGGACCAGGTGCATTCAACACCACGGCGGCCGGCGGGAGCTTCCCCCGGGAGCCGGGCCCTGCCACTCTTGGGCGGCATGAAGGGTTTCGTCATCAAGACACTGATCAACGCGGTGGCCATCTGGGTCGCCGCCTGGATCGTCAGCGGCATCCAACTCGCCGAGGGCAGCGCCGACTGGCAGCACAAGGCCCTGACGGTGCTCGCCGTCGCCGTGGTCTTCGGCGTCATCAACTGGCTGATCAAGCCGGTGGTGAAGCTGTTCTCGTTCCCGCTGTTCATCCTCACGCTGGGTCTGATCACCTTCGTGATCAACGCCCTGATGCTGTTGCTGACCTCCTGGGCGTCCAGCAAGCTGTCGCTGGACTTCCACGTGGTCAACTTCGTCTCCGCCCTGGTCGGTTCGCTGATCATCAGTCTGGTCTCCTGGGGCCTGCACCTGGCCCTGGACGACGACTGACGGTGTCGTGCGCGGGCCCGGAAGGGGCTCGTGCCCGGGTGTTCCGCCCGGGTGCGGGCCCCTTCGCCGTTCCGGCCTCACCCCGCGTCGCGGCCCCCGCCGAGGAGGTCCGCGAGCAGGGCCTCGAGCTGCCGCTCGGTGAGCCCCCGCCCCATCGGCACCAGCCGCTCGGTGCGCGCCAGGAAGGCGGTGAGCGGCGCCGCCGGCGCACGCAGCAGGGCCCGCCCCTCGGGCGAGTGCAACACGATGCGGACCCCACCGGGCTCCCCGTCGGCCGGGCGGATCCGCACGTCGCCCTCGCCGGCGGGCCCGCTGAGGCCGGCGACCAGCAGCTCGCAGGCGAACACCCAGCTGACCGGTGCCCCACCGGGCGGGTGGAAGGTGAACCGGACGGCGTACGGGTCGCCGGGCTCGTACGCCAGCTCCACCGCGACGCCGACGGACGCCTCGGGCGAGGCCACCAGATCCATCACCAGGTGCCCCTGGACCGTGCTCTGCTGCATGACGCCAGTACCTCCCTTCCGCCCGGCCCTGCCCGGGCCACCCCGTCCCGCCCCGCGCCGGCAACCCCTGCCCGCTCGGGCCGGCCGCCCCTGCCCACCCGGGCCGGCCCGCCCCGCTCCGGCGGGCCGGGACGGATCCAGCCGACCGGGTCGGCGTTTCGACCCCCGCCCGGTGCGGGAGACTCCCGCACAACGCTCCAGCCCCGGAGGTCGCCATGGGCCCCGACAACCGAACCCCGCCACCGCGCCCGGTCGTCAAACGCACCGCCCGGGCGATCCTGCTGGAGCTGGACCCGGACGATCCGTACGGCCCGGCCTCGATCGTGCTGATCCGGCGGGTCCGGCCCGGGGCGCCGCACCCGTACTGGATCACCCCCGGCGGCGGGGTCGAGCGCGAGGACCGGACGGTGGTCGAGGCGCTGCACCGCGAACTGGACGAGGAGCTCGGCGCCAAGGTTGTGGACGTGGTGCCCGCCTTCGTCGACACCATCAGCCACCCCCTCCCCCCGGGGTCCCCCACCGACGACGGCACCCCGCCGCACCCGCACGGGGTCAAGGTCCAGCACTTCTTCGTCTGCCGACTGGCCTCGATGGACCTCAGCCGACGGCACGGGCCCGAGGTGTCGGATCCGAACGGCGAGTACGAGGTGGTCCGGCTGCCGTTCACCCGCGAGGGCGTCACCTCCGTGAACGTCGTCCCGCCCCGGCTGCGGGCGTACCTGGCGGCCAACATCGAGGGCATCCGCGCGCTCCTCGCTCCCGACCTCGGCTGAGCTTCAGCCCGCCGCCAGGTCGCCCACCAGGTCGTGGCGGATCCGCCCGGCCGGCACGCCCGCCCGCAGCAGCGCCTCGACGCCGCGGCGGACCATCGCGGGCGGGCCGCTGAGCACCGCCTCGCGACCGGCCCAGGACCCGAACCGGCCGACCACCTCCGGGAGTTCACCGGACAGCGCGCCCTCGACCGGACCGGTGCCGGACAGCACCGGCCGCACGGTCAGCCAGGGGTTGCGCCCGGCCAACTCGCGCAGACCGTCCAGTTCGTACAGCTCGGCGGCACGACGGGCGCCGTAGAACACCTCGACGCTGCGACCGGACACTCCGTGCTCGGCGGCCTCCTCGACCAGTGCCCGGATCGGGGCGATGCCGGTGCCCCCGCCGAGGCAGAGGAGGTCGGCGCCGGCGGTGTGGTCGACGGTCATCGCGCCGGCCGCCGGGCCGAGCCGCAGCACGTCGCCGGGGGCCGCCCGGTGCACCAGCGCGTTGCTGACCCAGCCCGCCTGGACGGCCTTGACGTGGAAGGTCAGCAGACCGTCCGGGCGGGGCGCCGAGGCGAAGGAGTAGTGCCGCCAGACCCGCGGCCACCAGGGCGTCTCCAGGCTGCAGTACTGGCCGGCCCGGAACGGGTAGGCCTGGTCCGGCCGGACGGTGATCACCGCGACGTCCCGGGTGCGGCGCTCGTGCCGGACCACCTCGCCCTGCCACCAGGGCGGCGAGGTGCGGGCGGCCTCCTCGGCGGCCTCGATCATGGTGGTGGAGATCAGCCGGTAGGCCCGGCGCCAGGCGATCTCGGTACCGGCGTCCCAGCGGCTGCCCGCGAACGCGGCCAGCGCCTGCACCAGGCACTCCCCGACCGGGGCGTAGTGGCCGGTCAGGGTGCCGTAGCGGCGGTGGCCGCGGCCGAGCGCACCCAGCCTGGCCCGCAGCGCCGCCGGGTCCCCCGCGCCGCGGGCGGCGGCGAGCAGGGTGCGGAACAGCCGGTCGCGCTGGACGTCCATGGCGGCGGGGAAGAGCGAGCGGACCTCGGGGTGGCGCAGGAAGAGCAGGGCGTAGAAGTGCGCGGTCGCCCGGTCGGCGACCGGTTCGACGACGGCGAGGCTGGCGAGGATCAGGTCGACGTCGTGCGAGGTCAGCGGGAGGTCGACGGCGGGGTTGCTCCGCGGAGCGCTGTCGGGCGCGTCGGCGGGATGCCCCACCGGGAGGCCGGGCGTGTGCGCGGGGTGGGGGGTGGAGGCGGGGTGGGAGGTGTGCCCGGGGCGGGGCGCGGCGGGCGGCTGCGCGGCCCAGGCTTCGCTCCACCGGTCGCCCTGGCCCGACCAGTTGAGGCCCGGAGCGTCGGCGAACAGGGGCTGGAAGGCGGGGGCGGTGCCGGTGGTCGAGGGCGGCGCCGGGTAGCTCGGCGCGGGTACGGTCGGCGGCTGGGTGGGCCGCTCCGGGATCACCGGACGGGCGGGCGCGGCGCCCGCAGCAGGCAGGTCGCCCCCCGCGGGGCCGGCACCCCCGGTGGGGACGGCACCCCCGGTGGAAAGGACGTCGGCAGCGGGCGCGGCGCCCCCAGCGGGTACCGCGTCCGTCACCCGCGGCAGGACGGCCGTCGGC